>CACYBZ010000147.1 GCA_902772795.1 uncultured Ruminococcus sp.
AGCCGATAATGATATCACTTTCAGCTGTCTGTGATACTCTCTGTCAAAACCGTTTCTACAGTTCATGTCCTTATCCATGCTTTTTTCTCGTTCATTTCCTCTATAATAACACTTGTTCCCGCATTAGTCAAGCGATTTTTTCGTTTTTAAGGGCTTCGTCCTTAAAAATCCTGCGAGGAGCTTTGCCCCCGACCCCACAAGCCTTTGAAAAGACTTGCCCTGAACTCTCAGGCTCACTGACGTTTTCAAAACAAGGCAACTTTACTCTGTATCCTCTTCCAGACTGATTTCATCAATCAGCTTGTCAATATTTTCCAGACTTTGTTCGATTTCATCATCTGCTGACGGGGAATCTGTTTCCCTGTTGAAATATTCTTCTGCATACGGACTGTAATTTTCAGGATTGCTTTCCGCTTTTTTCATGCTTTCAATCACACTGTCCACGCTGTCAAGTTCTTCATTGATATCGTCTTCTACATCTGTTACATCAATATTACTGACAATATTTTCCTTTTTTTCTTCTTCTGACACTTCATCTTTTCTTACAGCTTTTTCTTCTATTTTCAGACTGCCTTTGCCGACATAGTCAACATCTTCCATGACAACTTCCTCGTCGTCCACGCTTTTTGCGTGAACAGTAATTTCTACCAGCAGGAAAAAGATGTACAGCCCTATCAGGAAAAAGACAAGTACGTTCAGTGAACCCAGAATATCATACATTCCTGACATATTGTACTGCTTGACAGCGTCAGCAACCGCATAAACCGTTACCGTTACAAATCCCGTCATACCATAAAGAAATGTTCCTTTTACGGCATTCTTGAACGTAATTCCCTGATACAGCATGGATACATTGAACACCGCCAGTGTCAGAAACGCCATGTAAAACAGATTTGTCATGTCATATTCATGTATGGAATGTTTGGTATCACCGATAAATGCTGTAACCAGTTGTATACAACACCATATTGCGGTCAATGATGAAAATACACCCGTTCTTCTGACAAAGTTCCGTCCTGAAAATGACGATATGCCCATCAGCAAAAGCACGACTCCGCCCATTATACCGAATATGGCATCAATCATCAGCACAACAGGCGTATTACCTGTTGTATCTGCCGAAAATATCGCTCCTGCCTGCATACCTGCATTGAAAATCAATGTTCCCGAAGCCAGTATACCGAACATTCCTGCCAGTATATTGGCTCTCGGTTCATATCCGGGTAAAGTCTTTCTGTCACCCAGACACAAAACAAGAATTACCACAAACAGAAAAGCTACCATTCCTGCATAAATCAGCCATAGCCTTCCACTGTCAAGAAACGTCTTGTCGAGTCCCTTGTCAACAAACAATAACTGATATACCCTCAGTACTACGGAAAGCACTGCTACGGGCAGAAAAATTATCCACGAATATTTAACCTTCATTACTAACACCTCTGACTTACTATTCCTTCAGGATTTGTCAATTTTCATTCATAACCTGTCCCTAAGGTTAATAAATATTGATATAACCTTAATTTTATTCTAATATCTTTGAGATGTCAATACAAAAATTGCCGTATTTACTTTATGTTCAAAAAGGAAGGATTTTATCATGAAAAAAAATATTATTTCTTTTGGTCTGCTTATCCTGATTGTCGCTGTTATTCCCCTGCTGGCTCTCATTGTTTCCCCCATTGGCAATTCACGAAAAGTGATACAGCCCACCGTCCCCGAAACGGCACAGACTGTGGCTCAGGATACAACGAATGCTTCCTCCTCACCGACTGACGAAAATACATTTTTCCGCATCTACGATAATTCCCTGAAAAAAATCATCACCGTCAGTGACAGTGATTTCTGTATAGGAGCAACCGCCACCGAAACAGATACGACTATTCCTCATGAAGCACTCAAAGCTGAAATTGTCGCCATTCACACCTACTATTCCTATCTGCGACAGCAAAGCCGTAATGAAAAAAAAGAATTCGACTTTGAATGTAACAGCAACACATGGAAAGTTTATGTCAGTGAAAGTCAGCTAAGAGAAAAGCTCCGTGACACGTTTGACGATGATTACTATACCATAAAAAATGCCGTCGATGAAGTCAGCAATCTTTTTGTACTGTTCGACGGTAAACTCTGTATGACATCTTATTTTGATATTTCTGTCGGCAACACATTCAGCTATAACGAAATCTTTCAGGAAAATATTCCCTATCTCTACAGTGTTCCCTCCCCTTTCGATACACTCGCCAACAATTACAAGACACAGGTGATTCTTCCTTTTGACGAATTCAACAAGAAATTTGCCGAACATTTTTCAGATTATCAGCCCACTGATGACCATACACAAAACCTGAAAGATATTGTCCGTAGCGAAAACGGTGCTGTAACATCTGTGACTGTCGGCAATAAAAAAACGGACGGAAAACAACTTTCGTCCGTACTGAACCTGAGAAGTTCCTCTTTTGATGTTGAATTCAAAAACAATCAGTATATTTTTGACGTGTACGGCTATGGCGACAACATCGGTCTGAGCAAATGCGGAGCGTGTAAACTCGCTGAACAAGGCTATACCTTTACGGAAATTCTGCAATATTACTATACAGATGTTACTGTTTCACCACTATAACCATAGTTTAAGGGCTTCGCCCTTAAAAATCCCACAAGGGGCTTCGCCCCTTGACCCCACCAACTTTTGAAAAAGTTGGACAAAACTTTTTAAGGCTCACTTCGTTCGGATTGTTTTCTTC
>CACYBZ010000148.1 GCA_902772795.1 uncultured Ruminococcus sp.
GGAGGAATAGTCTGGAAACATTGAAAAGACAGTGAAAATCTATTATAATAATACTATAAGCAAAGAAAATGATTTTCTGATTTTTATGAGGTGATTGGTTTTGGCATCTTATGACATATTAATGCTTATCATTATTATTGTCTGTGTATTTCTTTCTGCGTTTTTCTCATCTATCGAAACGGCGTTTTCTACGGTGAGCACCATACGAATAAAATATCTTGCTGAACGGGAAAATAAAAGAGCAAAGAATGTCCTGAAAATTATCAATAACTATGACAAGGCTCTTACCGCTATTCTTATCGGCAACAATATTGTCAATATCGGCTGTTCTTCTGTTTCCACAGCACTCTGTATCAATCTTTTCGGTGATGCGGGCGTAGCTGTCAGCACAGGTGTCATTACGCTTCTGGTTCTGACTTTCGGGGAGATTATCCCGAAATGTCTGGCAAAAGAAAAATCTGAAGCGTTCTGTCTGGCAACTGCCAAAATTCTGCTGGTGATTATGGCGGTACTGACACCGTTTGTATTTCTGTTCATTGCTTTGAAATCTCTTGCACTGAAACTCTTTACCAGTGACGCAAACAAGCCTTCCGTTACCGAAGACGAACTGAAAGTGCTTATCGGAACCAGCGAACAGGAAGGCGTACTGGAACAACAGGAAAAAGAACTGGTACAGTCCGCACTGGACTTTGACGAAAAAACGGCACAGGAAATTCTTACCCCTAGAGTGGACATTACCGCCATTGACATCAGCGAAAGTGCCGAAGAAATCAAAAGAATCATTCTGGAGGAACGCTATTCCCGAATTCCCGTTTACCGGGATGACATTGATAACATTATCGGGATACTGCATACCAGGGACTATCTTGAAGAACTTATCCGAACGGATACCCCTGACGTGGAATCTCTGCTGAAACCTGCCTATTTTGTCTACAAGACAAAGAAACTTTCCTATGTGCTGACGGAACTGAAAAGACAGAAGTTACATATTGCCGTTGTTACCGATGATTACGGCGGAACATTGGGTATTGTCACGATGGAAGATTTACTGGAAGAACTTGTCGGCGATATCTGGGACGAAGATGAAGCGGAAACGATACGTTATCAGCAGATTAATGAAAATACCTATCATGTCAGCGGAGATATGACGATTTCGGATATGCTGGAACTTCTGGGCCTGCGTGAAGACTATATCGAAAGCGAAAGTGTATCAGTAGGCGGTTGGGTCATGGAAAATCTGGGGGATATTCCGCAAAAGGGTGACAGCTTTACTTATGACGACCGCTTTGTTTTTACCGTTCTGGAAACAGACGGGCAGAGAGTGGAAAAAATCAGAATCAACGTCAGTCCCAAAGAATCTTTATAGGCGGATTTTCTGTATCTGAAAATGAAGACAGAGTATTTTTTCTTTTACGGTCAAAAATAAATCCTGTCAGCGAAAATTTGCAAACAAAATCCCCCGAAATTATTGTTTTTTCGTATTTCTATGCTATAATACCGTTTGTAAATATTTTCCCATGAGGTGAAAAGGAGTATCATTAAATGAAAAAGATGATTAACGTAATTATGGTGGTCATGATGGTGTTTTCCGTGGCAGGCTGTTCCGCAAAAAGCACCGAAAGCAATGCCCAGCCACAGGGTGAGTCTGTTGTACAGACAGCACAGGTGGATTTGAAAAATGTATTGTCAGATATCAATACCCAATATGCTGATGTCACAGGAAATCTCAGAGAGCTTTCCGATGTGGCTGAACTGGAAAAATATTATGCTGTTCCGACAGGTGCAGTCAAACAGTTCGGTGCGGAAATCGGCTCAGATACCAACGCTCCCGTTGAAATTGTACTCATCGAAGCCAATGACGAAGCATCTGCCGAACAGATAAAACAGAAAATGGATATCCGTTACAATTCCATTTACAGTATGTATGCGTCATACAGTGCCGAACAACTCGACACAGTAAAAGCCTGTAAAGTAGAAGTCAACGGCAATTTTGTCACAATGGTTGTCGCTCCTGACTATGAGGGTATCATGAATATTGTCAACAAGGCGATAGCTGTCTAAGGGAGAAAAAACAATGGATAATTTTGAAAATCAACCGTCAAGGAATACCCGACGCAGAAAGAAAAGTCAAAAGCAAGCCTCCCGGAAAAAATTAATGACGGCATTACTGGCAATTATCGGTATTCTGCTGATTATCTTTATTGCATTATGGTGTCGTTCCTGCCGAAGCGAGCAACCCGCTGATAATGTCGAAAACACCTCCTTGCCTGAAGCAACACAACCGCCGACCGAACCTCCTACCAAGTCCGTTATGGAAAACACCGTCAGACCTGCCGTTACCGATGACGGACAGTCAGTCGGACAGATGGAGGGAAGCGTCTATGTGTGGAATCAGCAGGCTTTTGAACTGTTCTATGGCGACCCCGACATGGCACAGCCGTATGCGGAATTTATCAATACAGCGTCCCAGAAACTGGCTGCCAACGGAATAAAGACGTTCAGTATTATTGTTCCCAACCATGTGGAGTTCGGTTTACCCGACAGACTGAAAAATACTGATGAGGGTATCACGACACTTTCGCAGGCAGAATATATTGCTGCGGCGTATGGTGGTATGAATCCTGAATTTTCCGCTCCCATTAATGTTTATAACAAACTCGCAGAACACTGTAACGAATATATCTACTTCAATTCTGACCACCATTGGACAGGTCTTGGTGCGTATTATGCTTATACGGCATTCGCTGAACAGACGGGTCTGCAACCGCTTTCTTTGACGGAGTGTACCGAAAAATCTGTGGACGGTTTCACAGGCAGTCTGAGCAGTATCGCTGAGTCTGAATTGAAAGAAGACAGCGTTCATTACTGGCAGTTCCCCTATGCTGTGAACAATACCATCTATACGACTGACGGTGGCAGTTATGAACTGGACAGTTGCTATTCTGAAGGTATGGAAAGCGGTAGCGGTACTTACAGTCTGTTCCTTGAGGGGGATAATCCGCTGGAAGTCATCAGGAGTGAAAGTCCCGTGGGCAACGGTCAGAAAGTTGCCATTGTCCACGAAAGTTACGGTAACGCCTTTACCCCCTATCTTACCTATAATTTCAGTGAAGTCTACTCCATTGATTTCAGAAGCTGGGAGGGTAATCTTGCGGAATTCTGTCAGGAAAAAGGAATTGCCAATGTTATTTTCCTCAACGGTGTAATGAGTTCCGCTACACAAATACAGATAGACGCTATGCAGTCGATTATCTGACACGTCAACATTTTACAAAGTAAGCCCAACACAATTACCGTTGGGCTTATCCTTTGTATTGCACAGCCGTTACCACGGTAATCTGTAGGGAAAGAAGTGAAGATTTTTTGGTATTTTCAAGTCTGGTGTTTTTGTTTGCCTATCTTACCCTGACGCTCCTTGTCTACTATACGATAGGCTATAAATTCCGAAATATATTTCTGTTCGTCATCAATCTGGTGTTCTATGGCTGGGGCGAACCGCTGTTGGTTTTTCTGATGGTCTTCAACATTTTTTTCAACTACCTCGGCGGTTGGTTTGTCGACAAATACCGCTCCAATCAGAAAAAGAAAAAATTATTTTTAATTCTTACCTGTGTGCTGGATATCGGTATTCTGGCGGTGTTCAAATATACCAACATGATTACCGAAACACTGAATATGTTACCTTTCCTTTCTATTGGGAAAGTGGATATCAGTCTGCCTATCGGTATCAGTTTCTATACGTTCCAGACCATGAGTTATGTCATTGACGTATACCGCAATGACGCTCCTGTTTCCAGAAACTTCATCAATTTCGGTACCTATGTAGCCCTGTTTCCGCAACTGATAGCAGGCCCGATTGTCCGTTACAGGGACGTTGCCTATCAGCTTGAACACCGTACGGAAACCTTTGACCGCTTTACCAAAGGTGTCAAACTGTTCTGTATCGGTCTTGGCAAGAAGGTTCTGATTGCCAATCAGATGGGAGCGTTGACAACGGCATTGTTCGAGGGAACACAGACCAACGGTTTTCTGGGAACGTGGGTCGGTATTATTGCCTACACCTTTCAGATATACTTTGACTTTTCGGGTTATTCGGATATGGCCTGCGGACTGGGCAATATGTTCGGATTTGAGTTCCTGAAAAACTTCAACTATCCGTATATAGCCACTTCCATTACCGATTTCTGGAGAAGATGGCATATTTCCCTTTCGACGTGGTTTAAAGAATACGTCTATATTCCGCTGGGCGGTAACAGAAAGGGGGTCAGACGACAGATTGTCAATCTGCTGATTGTCTGGGGATTGACAGGGCTTTGGCACGGTGCGTCCTACAACTTTATTTTCTGGGGGCTTTACTACGGCATACTGCTGATTGTAGAAAAGTTCCTGCTGAAGAAATTTCTGGACAAACTGCCGACAGTGCTGAAACATATCTATACAATGTTTATTGTCATTATCGGCTGGGGACTGTTCTACTTTACCGATGTCAGTCAGCTGTTTGCTTTTCTGGGTAATCTGTTCAACTTCTCTGACGGGCTGTTCAGTGAATATTCCCTGAACTTTACACTGAACTATCTTCCTATGATGTGCATTGCTCTCATTGCCTCCACACCGCTTGGAGCAACGGTCTACAACAAGATAGCTCACACAAAATATGTCTGGATTGCTGAAACCATCTTCTGTGGAATTATTCTGTTTGTCAGTACAGCAAGCCTTGTCAACCAAAGTTATAATCCGTTCCTGTATTTCCGATTCTGATTGGCGGTGAATGTTCATGAAAGAAAAAGACAAACAAACTATACAGCAGAATACAGAATGTACCGATATGCCTGCAACATCTGCCAACGAAAAAGACCCTATGGAACTTTCACGACAGTTCTATGAAAAATCTATGGGGAAAGTCAATAAAAATGGTGGCAGTATGCGTTTTGTACCGTCGGTGCTGTTTCTTGCCTTTATTTTTACTATGTCGGTATGGTTCATCTTCGGCGAAAAAGCAGAATACAGTTCCTCCGAAAAACGTTATCTGGAGAAATTTCCCGAAACAACCCTCAGTAAAATCGCTGACGGTACTTTCGGGGAAAAGTTTGAAAAATATTTTGCCGACCACTTCCCGAAAAGAAATTTCTGGGTAGGTTTCGATGCTTACTATAATCTTGAACTTGGCAACAACGGAGCAAACGGTGTCTATCACTGCAAAGGGGATTATCTGATTAATAAACCCGTTCCCGAAACAAACAATCTGGAAAAAAATATCAAAGCCGTAACAGACTTCAAAAAACTTGTTCCCGATACTCCACTTACACTGTTATTTGCACCGTCAACGGGCTATATCATCAGTGACGCTTTGCCCGATGTTCACAACACCTACAATGACGACCGTTATTTTGATTATGCACAGAAAACGCTTTCGGATAACGGCATAGCCTTTGTCGATTTACGGCAGACGTTCAAAGACGCTTATGCCCGACAAGTCAAGCTTTACTACCGTACCGACCACCACTGGACGACTTCGGGAGCATATATCGCCTATAACCGTCTTTGTGAAACCCTCGGTGTTGCACCATGTCCGCCGAATCAGTTTACGGCTCAGAATTATGACGGATTTTTCGGAACAACCTATTCTACCAGCGGTTTCTGGCTTACTCCTTCCGAAAGTATTCAGGTAAGGACAAATCCTGCCAATTCCGAAAATAATATCACCGTCACCATTACCGAAGGCACACAGAAAAAGGAGTATCACTCTTTGTATTTTTATGACCATCTGAAAGAAGATGACAAATATCCCGTGTTCCTTGACGGTAACCACCCGCTGACAACTATTCAGAATACAAACGCTCCCAACGGAACAATTATTCTGATTAAGGACAGCTTTTCTCATTGTTTTGCACCGTTTCTTGCCGAAAACTACCGTAAGGTTATACTGGTGGATATGCGTTACTATAAACAAAGCGTTTCCCAGATGATTACCGCAGAAAA
>CACYBZ010000149.1 GCA_902772795.1 uncultured Ruminococcus sp.
CCTGATAATTGTAGACATGATTGCTTAAATTTTGATATTCGTACTGAGAAGCAAGAAAATACATCTGTGTATTATCGACAATTCTTTGTTGTGCCATAGCACATTTCTGAACAGACAAACCATGTTGCAGGCACATAGACGGAAAATTACACAGTCCCCGAATAAAACGTGACCTGTCCATACTGTAACCGTTGAAAGGAAAAACATTGGAATTGGTAATCAGAGCAATGTCCGTATTCAGGAAAAGCATTTTATGCTTGAATGAATGATTTCTGACCGGTTTCAGACCATCTGCCTTGAGTTTTTTATAATCAGAAGTATTTTTATCAATGATATAATAGCGGGAAATTCCGTCTTTCTTGCCGGCACAATAGCGATACAGATATTCGCAACTGTCACCGCCCTTGTACAGCTTATCGTACATCAGCCAGATTTTTTTCTTTCGGAAAAACGGTCTTGTCAGCCAGTATTCGATTCTGGTAATAAAGGAACGCTTACTTTCCTTAAACACACGAGGTAAAAAACGAAGTTCACTTTTGAGCGTACTCATTGCCGAAGCGTGGTTGATGACGATGACTTTATTGTTTTTGACATGAGCAATATAGCGGTTAAATCTCCAGTAGGAACCGGCAGGCGATTGTGTAAATTTCGCCCAATGATGTAAAAAAGACAGTTTCAGAGGAATAACGGTATAGCGATATCGGGCAAAAAATTCCACTGTCTGACATTCTTTACTATAATCCAGTGGCAATTCCAGATGGAAAGTGAATTTTTTATAGGCACTGATGCCGAAGTACTTGGTAAGAGAATAACGGTCATTATTGACAAGTTTAATCTTTTCGTTATTGAATTTGACAAAAAATTCAATTTCCCGCAAATCAAAAACACGCCGAAAAGAGCCGTCTATCACTAAATTACCATTGCGATAGTCAATAACATGCATACCTACTCTCTGGTCAGTCAGTCTGGCAATAAAAACATTGTTACAGTTAAGATAAACTTCATTTTTACCCTCGACATTTACCACAGGCATATCATCAAAAGTGATATCATATTTCAACATATAGAACATCTCAGCTGCTTCTTCACTGTAATCGAAAGACTTGAGCTTATTTTTATTCAAAACATAGTTGTTATCTACATATTGAAGCACCTTTCTTGCCGAAGCTAAAAAATCAGTAAGTTCTTCGCTGTTCATATTTCGCTTATTGCGGTTGTTCATATTGGCAAGAAATCTTGTAGATACAGCGAACATCAGATAAAACTGCAAAAATTCCGCCACAAATCCGAATTTCTGTTTAGAATACTCTGCCAACGGAATTAAAAATTCTTCCATAGACTGCTGATACCAGTCCTTATAATTGGAGGGGATATAATAGAGGAAATCATCTTCTACGGGCATAAAATAGTCATATTCCTCGTGAGAAACTTCTATGGATTCGGGATAGTCAAACTGGAACTTCAACATAAAGTCCTGAAAATATTCATATTTCAAATCGGTATTGAACCGATACTTTTTGAACAGTGCTGTTCTGAACATTACACCACAGACTTCTGTATTGATAAAATTCGGTTTATCTTCAAGGGCTATCGGCATATCGTCAAAATTTTTATCACGGTTAAGCCTGTTAGCTTTTTTTTCTTTGAAAACGGGATTGATACAGAATCTTTTGACACTGACACAAGGTACATTTTCATATTCGTCAAACGCTTTCAGACAGCGATAAAAATAACCTTCACTGAAGATATCCCCACAACGACAAACAACAACATATTCGCTGTCAATATATGTCATGGCAAAATTGCAGACTTCTGCCTCGGTACTCACCGCTTTTGTACTGATGATTTTACAAATGGATAAATCTCCTGTTGACTGTTTACTGCCTGTATCTTCGGTAGTGTCAATAATCAGCACCTGTATTTTTGTGGAATCAAAATTTTTCTGTCGGCATATGGAGGAGAGGGTATCCACTATCTTGTTATTTTCTTCGGTATAAGGAATAATGACGGAAACTTTGATATTACTCATAAAAGATTCATTCCTCCTGAAAAATAAAAATTTTTTTCATTATAGCACAAATACTGTCAAAATAAAACAGTTATTATGGATTATCGTCAGTTGATAGGTGATAAGAATGAGCAGATGATTCTGTAACAAATACACAAATCACAATCTCAGGCAAACATTTGCGAAACAGCCACAATACACGACATGGTGACAATAGATAAAACAGTAGACACAGAAACAAGATTGACGGACAATTCTGTATCTTTGTCAAATTTGGTAGCGAACATCGTGGTAGCAGCAGCTATAGGAGCTGAGGAAGAAATGGCAACAGTAACTAAAGATACTCCTCTTATTCCCGCCAGAATCATGACCGCTACGCTGATAACTGGAATAATGACAAGTCTAATCAAAGTGGACAACCATACATATTTGTCCTTAAGACCGCTATTCAATCGTGACTGTGCCAGATAGAATCCAATGACCAACATAGGCAACGGTGTATTCAGGTTTGCCAGATAACCTATCGGCAAGCCGATAACTGTTGGCAGCTTTATAGAAAAGAGAAATAATACCAAAGCAATAATGACACCTAATATACCGGGATTTAAAAAAAGTTTTTTAACAGAGAGTGTTTTTCTGTCGCCACTCATACAGACAACACCATAACTCCATACAAAAATATTAAATATTCCTACAAATGCTGCACCGTACAAAATACCCTCCTGACCAAGGATAGCTTGTTGTAATGGTAACGACATAAATCCACAATTAGAAAATACGGTACCGAATTTAAGGACTTCCTTTTTATTATGGGGAGTTTTTTGAAAGACGATGTTCACAATAACGATGGAAAGCAGATGCACACCGATAGCCGCCAAAGCAGTAATACCCAGATTTTTCAGCACAGACGGGTCAAATTCTATCTGGTAAGCGTGAATAATGACACAGGGAGTCACCACATAAAGTACGATGTCGGTGATATGTTTTGCGGTATGATTATCCAGAAATTTTACTTTACCACACAGATATCCCACACCGATAAGAATGAACAATACCAAAACCTGCTCTCCGACTTTCAGAAAATAATCAATTACCATTTCAATCAACCTTTCACTGTGTTTCAGCACAGGCACAACACAGTAACCCACGAATACCGTTGAAGAGCTTCGCCCTTAAAAATCCTATCAGGGACATTACTCCTGAACCCCACAAACCTTTGAAAAGGCTTGACCGAAATTTTCAGGTTTTACTGCATGAACTCATACTGATACTTTAACTATTCTGCCGATTGTGGAAAATATCGGACAAAACTGTTCAGTAACTATATTTTTTCGGATATGTTTTGTCAATCCGGAATGACAAAACATATCTTTATCTGACAGCAAAATTTTAAGCCCTGCAAGATAAAATTGCAAGGCTTAAATACAGTTAATCAGGATTTTTTATTTTTTTCAAGTTCTTTTTTCACCAACTCGATGAATTCAGGAGATGAAGCAACATTTTTGATTGCTTTTTGAATATCATTGTTTGAGGTAGATGATGTATTGAAAACAGTATCACTCGCCATAGTAACGACAGGCTTTGTATTTTCGACAAATTTACCGCTTACAGTAACCTTGGCAGGTTCAACATCGAAACTTCCTTCAAGAGGTACGTCCAAATCGTCAACACTCTTGTCAGAATTATCTTCCAGTTTTTCGGAAAGCGTGAAACTTCCTGTCAACGGTTTTTCATCGTTCAATCCAAATACGCCACCGATAGGGTCGGTACAGTTTTCGTCAATGACAACATTCGTCAGGTCTACGGGATTTTGTTTTCTTGCCGGCTCACTGGATTGTTTATGTGCTGAA
>CACYBZ010000150.1 GCA_902772795.1 uncultured Ruminococcus sp.
AAATGTAGAAAATATTTTTTATGATTTGGTATTTTTTCATAAATGATGGTTTTCACGCATAGATATAAATTACTGACGGGGTGATATGATGTATCGGAGTATCAAATTAAAGACTTCTTTTCTGGTAGTGTGTCTGATAGCGGTAAGTGTGATATGTCTTGTTGTGTTTTTATCGGAAAATACGGATAATACACTGCGTGTTACAGCGGACGAAAAAACAACAGCACTTCCCGTTATTATGTATCACGGCATAATTAATGACACCAGATATCAGGGAACATATGTGATTTCACCTGTTCAGTTTGAAAACGACCTCAAAAAAATACAGTCAGAATCTTATACGACTGTCACCGTACATGACCTTGTGGAATATGTATATAATAACCGCCCGCTTCCCGAAAAGCCTATTATGCTGACTTTCGATGACGGTTACTATAATAACTATCTCTATGCCTATCCACTGTTGAAAAAATATGGTTGTAAAGCAGTCATATCGCCCATAGCCTATTACAGCGAGTATTTTTCCCATACAGAAGAAAAAGTATCGGCTACGTATTTTCACTGTAGTTGGCAACAACTCAAAGAAATGACGGACAGTGGTTATGTGGAAGTACAGAATCACAGTTACAATATGCATACGGAAAAAGGACGGTTAGGTTTGCAGTTCAAAAAAGGCGAAGAGGAAAACCATTACCGAAGTCTGATTACCGAAGATATTTCTACTGCACAGAAAATGTTTCGGGATAATTTGCAGATAACTCCTGAAGCGTTTGTCTATCCTTTCGGGGAATTCAACAGTATTTCGGAAGAAGTCATTCAATCCATGTCGTTCAAATGCAGTATGATTTGTGCAGAAAAAGTCAATACCATAACCAGAAATAAGGAATGTCTGTATAAACTGGGAAGATTTATCAGAACAGACAAAATGACAAGTGAAGACCTTTTTGCAAAATTTGAACATTGATTCTGGAGAGTGATTGTTAATGCCGTCAGTATTTATCAGTCCGTCAACGCAGGAATACAATCCGTATGTCGATGGCGGTAACGAAGAATATTATATGAATTTAATTGCTGATGAACTGATACCCTATCTGCTGGCAAGCGGTATTCACGTTGACCGCAACAGACCTGAACAGACGTTGGCACAGGTTATCGAACAGTCCAACAGCAGACAACATGATTTACATCTTGCTTTACATTCCAATGCCTCACCGCCTGAACTTTCAGGAACACTTAAAGGGGCTGATGTTTACTACTATACGACAAGCGTCAGAGGAAAAGCAGCGGCTGAAAAAATCGCCGACAATTATAAAGCAATTTATCCTAATCCGAATCTCGTAAAAACTGTACCGACAACTTCGCTGGCAGAACTCCGCCGAACAGTTGCCCCTGCTGTACTGATAGAAGTCGGCTATCATGACAACCCTCAGGAAGCACAGTGGATCAGAGACAATATCGGTGTAATTGCCCGTAATTTAGCGTTATCCGTGACACAAATTCTGAAAGTGCCATTTGCTGAACCATAAGGTTGAAAAATCAACCATAAAGTTTCGGTCAAGCCTTTTTAAAGGTTTGTGGGGTTCAGGGGCGAAGCCCCTGATGGGATTTTTAAGGGCAAAGTCCTTAAACTGTCCGTACATTTAAATGACAATGAAAAAGACATCTGTTTTTACTGACAGATGTCTTTTTTGTTGGTAAAAAACAGTATGTGATTTATATTAATGTATCTTTACTTTTATTGTCGAAATATGATAAAATACAATCAAAAACAAGTAAAGGAGAAGGTTTCTATGAACAACTACGATGACAATTCACCAAAGCCGAAAATCAATCTGGAACAACTGCGGAGAGAAAGATATAAACAGAAGAAATATCCGTCTGCACAGAATACACAAGAACCGTATCAGGAATATCCGTCTGCACAGAATACACAAGAACCGTATCAGGAATATCCGTCTGCACAAAATACACAAGAACCGTATCAGGAATATCCGTCTGCACAGAATACACAATTGCCGTATCAGGAATATCCGTCCGAACAGAATACACAGCCAGCCTATCAGGAAGATTTGTCTGTACAGAATACACAACCTAAGAATCATATTTACTATAATGAATCGGCTCTGACTTTGCCAAACAAAAAGAATAATGCTGTTATCATTGGCATTTTTATTGTTCTGGTTGCGTTACTGTTAACAGGAATTATCGGTCTGGCGATAAATCTTGATAAGGATATGGAGCAGAAAGGCCGCCGTGACGTAGAAAAATATTGGCGGGATATACTTGTGTTCAAAGATGTTTCTGATATGGATACTGTTGATGAAGATAGTGAAGATGAGGAATTCCTCGAGGAAGATACCCAAAATAAAGTGATGTACAGTGATTATGAATCAAAAATTTCGGTTGGTGTTCCTGATGAATATACCTTTATTCTTGACGGTGATTTCTACGGAACAGAACAGGTCAGCGGAGTAATGTACAGTATGTCAGATGACGATGGCAATGTGATCAACGTATCTGCAGAATATAAACTGTCTGCGGACAGCGATAAGGAATATAATACCATTAAAAACCGTGGTCAGAATGTCAAGGAGTCAAATGTCCGTGTTTCTACCGAGACGGAAAAGGGAAAAATTCTCAATTATGAACTGCCCAACGGAACAAAAGAAAGCTGTGCGGTTATTTCGTCAATTTATCCGAAAGATGCCGTTATTATCATAACCTGTTCCAGTGATGATTCGCTTGACAAACAAGATTTACAAAAAGCTGTTCTGGCTGTTTTTTCCACTATGTCAGTTGTCTTTGACCCTCCGATGAACTGAGTTCTTTCTGATGTATCAGCAAAGGTGAAATAATCCTGGGTGTGAATAACAAAAAGAAAATTGTATGTTATCTGATATTGCATAGTGGTAAAATTTCTTATTGCGGACTGATTGATAAATTTTGCGGTTTATGATAGAATTGGAGAACATGATAATATTTTGTGTCAGATTACGGAGGAAAAGGAAATGTCGATAAACGTGAAACTGATTACTCATACACCAAATCCCGAACAGACTGTGGCAGTAGCTGCCAAACTTTGTTATTCACCGTCTAAAGTAGAAAATATACTGGACGGTCTTGATGAAGAAAAAAGCCGTTCTTTTGTCGAAATGCTTTCTTCGTTGGGGCATGAAAGCCCTATGGAACATGTCAGTTTTACTTTCGGTATTGACGGTATTTCCAGAGCCTGTTCTCATCAGCTTGTCAGACATCGTATAGCGTCCTACAGTCAGCAGTCGCAACGCTATGTTGACGGAAATCATTTTGATTTTGTCACCCCGCCCGCTATTGCGGAATGTTCTCAGGCACTGTCTGTCTATCAGAAAATTATTGATGAACAAAGTAACGCCTATTCTGTTATCCGTGACAGCCTGATTTTACAAAGTATCCGTCAGACTGATGACGGCAAAGAGCTTGATGGCACTACCGATGAAATTTTCAGTCAGTATCAGTCTGTCAATCAGAAACAGTTTTCTGCTTTTGCTAAAAAAGCCAATGAAGATGCCCGTTTCATTCTTCCTAATGCCTGTACCACTTCTATTATTGTTACGATGAATGTCCGTTCTTTACACAACTTTTTCGCTCATCGTTGCTGTAACAGGGCACAGTGGGAAATTCGGGAACTTGCCATACAAATGCTGAAAATCTGTAAAGATATTGCTCCGTCACTGTTTGTGGGAGCGGGCCCGAGGTGTCTTGGCGGAAACTGTCCTGAGGGGAAAATGTGTTGCGGAAAAACAAAAGAAGTCAGAGAGTTTTTCTCTCAGTTCTGAAAGGAAAATGCTTGTTATGAAACATCAACTCATTGTCATAGAAGGTCTTGACGGAAGCGGTAAAGCTACACAGAGTGCTTTACTTACCGAATATCTTAAACAGAAAAACTGTTCGGTGAAACAAATCAGTTTTCCTGATTACCATAACCCGTCATCGGCACTGGTAAAAATGTATCTTGGCGGTGAACTGGGGAAAAATCCTGATGATGTCAATGCTTATGCCGCTTCGTCGTTTTATGCGGTTGACCGTTATGCCAGTTACCGACAGTTCTGGCAGAATGACTATCAGAACGGAACATTGATTGTCGCTGACCGTTATGCTACTTCCAATGCCATTTATCAGCTTTCCAAAATGCAAGAAAGTCAGTACGATGAGTTTCTGGAATGGATAGAAGATTACGAATACCGCTTGCTGGGACTTCCACGACCGGATTTGGTGCTTTATCTGGATATGCCCATAGAAGTTTCACAACAGTTGCTCGCCAGACGTTACAACGGTGATAATGACAGAAAAGACCTGCATGAAAGTAATTGCCAGTTTCTTAGGCAGTGTCGGAAATCCGCCTTGTATTCGGCAAAAAAATACGATTGGCATATTATCGGGTGTTCAGAAGACGGTTCGCCACGCACTATGGAAGCCATTCACAACGATATTGTTCAATGTGTTGATAAATTTGTTTTTCAAGAAATGCCGTAATAATTTTGTCATATATTCTGCTTATAATCATCAAAAAGGAGTGTTCCGACCCAAAACAGGTTATCGGTAAAAAGAAAAAACTTTCCACCTGTGCGGTTGGCATGATTTTCTCATTGTATAGCTATGACAATTAAAAGTTTTGTCCACTTTTTCAAAAGTGGTGGGGTCAAGGGGCAAAGCCCCTTGTG
>CACYBZ010000151.1 GCA_902772795.1 uncultured Ruminococcus sp.
ATATACCCCACCGTAAATTCTACCGTCGTAATGACAAATGACCCTATCATACATTTATAAATATTGCCGATTTCCCGTATTCTGGTAAATATTCTGAACAGTACCAGAAAACAGAATCCACCTGTTATCACCATTGTCCAGTGTGTTCTTTTTCGCCACAGTAATTCCGTAATCCCATAAAGAATCCCGCCCATAGAGAATATCAGCGTATTGTCACGAACTTTATTTAACATTTTTCCATCACCGCTTTTAGTGTTTTCGCAAAACGATGATTTATCCATTTTCTATTGTAATTTCAAATTTACACTTAAATTTATTTGAAAACTGACATATTTTTATGGAATTTTTTAAATTTATGTGTTATAATGTTTGATGTGGAGGTGTGTGTGTATGTCATTCAATGTTTTGTACGATAAAACAAATGACGGCGTTTTCCCAGGCGGACTGCACAGTAAGGAACAAATCAAGATTCTGATTTGTTACCTTGTATACGAAACAAAAGTTCCTGCCAACGTAGACTTCATTTCAGGTGTACTTCAGGAATGTGGAACGGCAAATTATTTTGAGTCATCATCAGGTTTTTCCGAACTGATTGCCAACGGACAATTAGTAGCGTGTGACAATAACAATTCCCTGTATCAGCTTTCGGAATCAGGAAAATTCATCGTCAAGAACCTTTCGGACGAACTGCCTGTCACTATCAAAGAAGAAACGCTGGAGAAATATCAGTATTTTCTTCATCAGCAGGATATCCGTCAGGACAATACCGTCACGCTGACAACCAAAAATAACAAAATCTATGTGGAATGTACGATGAATGACGGTAATACCCAACTACTGAAAATCAGTATGTATTCCCCTGATAACGAACAAGCGGGATTTATCCGCAACGTATTCTATAACAACACCGATGTGATTTATCAGGCGGTTGTTGCCCTCATGACAGGCGACAAGAAAACGGCTTTGAATATCATCTCCGTTGCCGATTTCAAAACCGAAAGTTCTATTTAAAGAATGTATCAATAATCAGCATGGCGGTGACAGCAGGTATTCCCCCTATGGCACTGATACAGATACTCAACGTGCTTATGGGGAGGTACACACCTGTAAAGATTCCCGATATGTTCACAGCCACCAGTGATAAAATACCGCTTAACACCGTATTGACCGCCCTCTTGAGTGGGTGGGGACTTTTTTTTGAAAAATACATTATGGTAAACAGCAGTATCGTGGAACATATTACCGTTGCCATAAACTGAATGGTTTCCATAGGCTACCCCCTCCATTACCATACACCACATATTTATGTGTGACAACTGAATAATATGATTTCTTCGGCAATAAAGGTAAAAAATTCTTCATCATTTGTTACATATTTGTCTATTGACAGTCAATCGTCCATATGATATTGTAATGTTACGGTTTACTATAACTCAGTTGAAAACGAAAGGTGAGGTGTTTTGTATGACTGAGAATATTTTAATCTGGGCAGGCGTTGCAGTTGTTGCCATTATTGTTGAAGGCTGTACCGTTCAGCTGGTTTCGATGTGGTTTGCTCTGGGTGCTTTGGCGAGTGCGGTGGTGTCGGTGTTCACTGATGATATTTTAGTGCAGCTGGCGGTATTTTCCGTGTTGTCGATAATCTGTATCATTGCCACAAGACCTCTTGCCAGACGTCTGAAAGAAAAAAACGGTGAAGTTCCCACAAACTGCGACCGCTATATCGGAAAAACCGCAGAAGTCATTGTTGATATTGATAATACCAATGCCAGCGGTCAGGTAAAGGTAGACGGGTCTGTATGGTCAGCCAAATCCGTCAGCAACGATGTTTTACCTAAAGGTACACAGGTGCGTGTCAATGCTATCGAAGGTGTAAAAATGCTTGTCACACCCCTTACATAAACACAGTAAAAATCTATAAATCTGATAAAAAGGAGCTTGTTTATTTATGAGTCCGTTATTTTTAGTTATTGTCATTATCGCCCTGATTGCGATTTGCATATTTGTATCCAATGTCAAAATCGTTCCTCAGGCACATTCATTTGTTATTGAAAGACTTGGTGCCTATCATGAATCCTGGGGAACAGGTCTGCACTGGAAGATTCCGTTTATTGACAGAATTTCCCGAAAAGTATCCCTGAAAGAACAGGTAGTAGATTTTCCCCCCCAGCCCGTTATTACCAAAGATAATGTTACCATGCAAATTGATACGGTCGTCTATTTTCAGATTACCGACCCAAAACTGTATACCTATGGTGTTGAAAATCCCATTTCCGCTATTGAAAATCTCACCGCAACCACGCTGAGAAACATCATCGGTGAACTGGAACTCGACCACACCCTGACATCAAGAGATGTCATCAATACCAAAATCCGTGTTATTCTTGATGAAGCTACTGACGCATGGGGAATCAAAGTAAACCGTGTAGAACTTAAAAACATTCTTCCCCCCAGAGAAATTCAGGAATCCATGGAAAAACAGATGAAAGCCGAAAGAGAAAGACGTGCCAGAATTCTGGAAGCCGAAGGTCAGAGAGAAAGTGAAATTCTTGTTGCCGAAGGTCATAAGCAGTCCGCTATTTTGCAGGCTGATGCTGTAAAGGAAAGAAAAATCCGTGAAGCACAGGGTGAAGCAGAAGCTATCCGTAACGTACAGCAGGCTTATGCAGATGCTCTCAAAATGCTGAACGAAGCCAAACCCAGCGATAAAGTTATTGCTCTGAAAAGTCTTGAAGCGTTCCAGAAAGTTGCTGACGGTAAAGCTACCAAAATTATTATCCCCTCCGAAATACAGTCACTGGCAAGCCTGGCAACCTCAGTAAAGGAACTCGTCAGCAATGATAATGCTGCTCTGAAAAAACAGTAATCTCCCAAACTTATTTAAAAAGAATACTGGAAAACAGTTGAAATTATCGTGAAAATGCAATAAAATATAGGCAGTAACAAAACTCACGGAGGTATGCTGTATGACAGATGATATTTGTCGCAAAAGTGATAAGGCAGACATTACGGGATATCTGCGTTTTGTTACCAGGTGAAAACACAGGCTGTGGTGTATATTTTACCACAGCCTTTTAGTTGTTTTGGCAGAAGCTTTTTTCTGTCCCCTTTCCAAAGATTTTCCTTTGGAATCTCTTCAGACCTCTCAAAAGGCCTGATCCGAAATTTCCGACATATTGTTGATTGATGAAAGGACTGTTTGATTATGAAAAAAGTAGCAGTTATTATGGGTAGTGACAGTGATTTTCCTGTTGTTTCAGGGGCAATCAAGACACTGAAATCTTATGATGTTCCCGTTGAAGTACACGTCATGTCTGCACACCGTACCCCAGAACTGGCTTGTGAATTTTCTGCCAATGCCAGAAAAAACGGCTTCGGTGTTATCATTGCGGCAGCCGGTAAGGCGGCACATCTGGCAGGTGTTATCGCAGGACATACCACACTTCCCGTTATCGGCATTCCCGTAAAATCTTCCACACTGGACGGTCTTGACGCTTTACTCGCTACCGTTCAGATGCCCAAAGGTATTCCCGTAGCTACTGTTGCCATTGACGGAGCTGACAATGCAGGTATTCTTGCCGTACAGATACTTTCATTATCTGATGATACACTCGCCGAAAAACTCGAAAATCTCAAGAATGAAATGAAAAACGGCGTTATCGAAAAAGACAAAGCCATTCAGAGTAAGGTGGAACAACTGTGAGCGTAACCCAAAACATAACCAACCAATCTTTTTTCTCTGCTGATGACAAACCACAGGAAGAATGTGGCGTATTCGGTATTTATGTCAACGATGAAGATATCAATGCCGTTGCGGAAGTATACAGCGGATTATATTCTCTGCAACACCGTGGACAGAACAGTGCAGGAATCTGTGTCAATGACAACGGCACATTCAAGTGTTGCAAAAACAAAGGACTGATTTCTGAGGCATTTCGTGAAAATGCTCTTGAGGAACTTCCGAACGGTAAAATTGCCATTGGTCATGTCCGTCACTCCTTGCAAAAATTTGAAGATGATGATTTTGCGTCTGTTCAGCCGTTGCTTATGCGTTATGTCTATGGTTCTCTTGCCATTGCCCATAACGGCGATATCACCAACAAAGCCGAACTGCATAAACAACTTGCCGAGGGCGGAGCAATATTCCAGTCCAACAGTAATGCCGAACTGATTTCCTATGTCATTGCCAGTATGCGTCTGCAAACCGATACCATCGACGATGCTGTCATCAAGGCAGTAGATATGCTGGAGGGTGCTTATTCTCTTGTTATCACCTCACCGAGTAAGCTCATCGCCGTGCGTGACATGCACGGTTTCCGACCACTCTGTATTGGCAAAATGAAAAACAGCTATATGATTTCTTCTGAAAGCTGTTCTTTTGACAGTCTGGGAGCAGAATTTATCCGTGACGTTGCTCCGGGAGAAATTATCGTTATAGACAAAGATGGTCTGCACAGCTACACCAATTACTGCGGTAAACCGACAGCAATGTGTATTTTTGAACAGATTTATGTTTCCCGTCCTGACAGTGTACTTGACGGTCAGAATGTACATAACTTCCGTATGAATGTCGGTAAAGTACTTGCCGAAAAATATCCCGTTGATGCTGATGTCGTGTGCGGTGTTCCCGACAGCGGTTCAAGCTGTGCGGTAGGTTACTCCCGTTATTCGGGCATTCCCTACGGTATCGCTATCATCAAAAACAAATACATCGGTCGTACCCTTTCCATGGATAACGACGGTATGAGGAAACGTATTCTGGATATCAAAATCAACGTACTGAAATCCACTGTCGAAGGTAAACGTGTCATCATTATTGATGACAGTATCGTCCGTGGCGGAACTATGGCACATATCGTTGAACTTCTGAGAAAAGCGGGAGCCAAAGAAATTCATGTCAGGGTTGCTTCTCCTCCGTTCAGAAACATCTGCTATTACGGTATAAGTCTTCCCCAGAAAGAACACTTTATTGCTAATCAGCTGACACCTGACGAACTTTGTCGGAACATCGGTGCAGACTCCCTTGAGTTCATCACTGTTGACGAACTGTTAAGCTGTGCCGTTGACTCGCAAATCAATTTCTGTACAGCGTGTTTCTCGGGTGACTATCCCACAGAAAAACCCACAGAATTTTATGATAAATTCAGCGTAAAAATTGAAGTCTGACGCTGTTCCCCAAAAAAATTTGCTACTGCAAATTTTCCCGAAAAGTTTTGTCC
>CACYBZ010000152.1 GCA_902772795.1 uncultured Ruminococcus sp.
GCAACAGAAACACCGTCGATTGCACCGTCTGTTTCATCATAAATGATATCTGCAAGAGAGTTCAATGCGGGATCGTCAACTTTGATATCTTCTGTCTGTAATTTGAATTTCTTGTTTTCAGCAACTTTATCACTGATACCGTTGTTCCAGATAATGCTGTTTGCATAAGTAGGAGCAAATCCGTAATAAATGTTGTCTGTTCCTTCAAGCTTGTTAGCCTTTACACCGGGCCACTCGCCGTTATTGATAGCACCTGTATACCAGTAGAAACCGATATCCCAACCGCTTTCTTTAGCATCTTTATGTTCGGTAATCCATTCTGACGGAGCTTCAAAGTAGAATACATTGTAGTAGCCGTCCCAACCGCCGTAAACAGCTTCAGGGTTTGCATTCTTCGCAGGAACATTCAGTGTTTCAGGAAGCGGAAGACCTTTCAACAGACCACCTGTTGTAGGAGCATCCGTTGATTTTTCGGTAGCTTTCTCTGTAGCAACTTCAGAAACTGCTTCTGTAGGTGTTTCTTCGCCCTTAGTGGGTGCTTCTGTCGGTGCTGCTGTGGGTTTCTCGGGAGCACTAGCAACGATTTCCTTAATCTTTGCGATAAATGCTGCACGAGCTTCATCAGTTACCAGATCAGGATTATCATAACCTGTTTTGCCTTCTGACATACCTGCTTTGTACTGCATGATGAAAACATCTACGATGCTTTCAGGTGTTTCTGTGGAAAGAATACCTACACCCTGAACTTTACCTGTTGATGTGATGGAAATGTGAGCACCTTCCTGCGGGTTGTTTTTCCAGGCACAAGCAAGACAAGTCTGAGCACTGTCTACAGGGTTTTCAAGAACTTCGTCAGTAACATAAGCGGTATCACCGAAACAAGACTCACTGAATGTTGTGTCATAAGTCTGACCTTTACCGAGTGCTGAGAAAATAACAAGGTCTGCATTAACAACGTCACCGGCTTTGTTGGTCTTGGGAACGTCGTAAGAGAAGAGATTGTCTTTACCTTCTACTTTTTTCATTTTAAGCGGTGCTGTATTCCAGTCAGCGATACTGCCGGAACCGTCACTACCCCACATATAGCAGTAGTAAGTGTTTCTGTTTGCACCTTCCAACGGACCTGTCGAATCGAAGTACACTGTACCACGAACATCGTCAGCTGATGTAGCAATTGCCGATGTAACTGCCATGGAAGCAATCATTGCGGCTGTAAGAACTACACTGAGTACTTTTTTCTTGGACATTTGATTTTTTCCTCCTTATAAAATATAGACATCCGAAGAACAATCTTCGTAAGGACATTATACAATATTGTAACCTTATTTGCAAGAAATTTAATAATTAATTTATATTTTCGTAATAATGTACAATATTTTTCTGCTTTCGTTTTGCAGATAAAATTTGCTTTGTGATTTTATCTAATATATCTCACTAATTTTTATAAATTAGCAATAACTTTCATTATCATATGTCAGAAAATCTGTCTGTATATGCCCGTAACGATAAAAAACACCTGTCTGTACCTCAGACAATGATGACAAAAAAAAGACATAATTCACAGATTCCATTTGAAAACGGTCTTGAACGGTGTATCCTGGTCAGTAGCAAAAACACGGTGAATATCGTCAATGCTGATGACTTCGGCATCTTCATAAATGATACTGCCCAGACGTCTGCGTACACGTCTGATTTTCATCAGTTCCACAGCTTTTTCAAAATTTTCCTTGCCTGAACGACTGCTTCCGACGATTGTCAGCCCCTTTTCCAGAACGGTGCGTGTCGCGATGGGAATCTGATTTTCACTGACACCCATAAGTACTACTGTTCCCTGCGGACGGATACGCTTGATAATGTTATTGATGGCATCATAACTTCCTTCACCGCCTGCACATTCAAAGGCATGGTCGAAAGTATAATCTTCGGGAATATCATAGTCAGGATAGGTCTTATCGACAAAAGAAAAACGGGCAAGCTTCCGCAACCGTCTGCCGATGATAGTAATATTCGTATTCGGCACAAGTTCCCTGAGCGTTGTTGCTACCACATATGCCAGAGGTCCATCGCCAAAAATAGCAATTTGCTCACGCCTGCCGTGAGCAATTTTGTTCATTCGGTCAACAGCGTGTGTCGCCACACTGAAAAATTCCGTAATACAGGCAATGTGCGGCGGGATACCGTCACAAGGAACCACTCTGTCGGGTTTCAGATCAACAAATTCACGCATAAAACCATCACACGAACTGGAAAGGAATTTGGATTTTTCATCATAATTTTCATAGATATATTCCAGTTTTCTGACAGGCATATTCGGTATCATGACTACCTGCTGACCTTTTTTGAACGTTCCTGTTTTGTCAACAATCACTTCTCCGCAACATTCATGAATCAGTGCCATAGGCAGTTTTTCACTGAGAATTTTCATATCACGCTGTCCCCGGTAATACCGCTGGTCGGCATGACAGATAGACATATAGCTTGGTCTTACCAGAACTTTCCCGTCAATGTTGATGTCACAAAGCTTCACCGAAAAAAACTGCGGATTGGTCAGCTGATAAACATAGTTAATCAAGTCCCAGCCCTCCGACAATTACCTTGGCAATCTGATAATCATTGACGGTGGTAATTTTCATATTCAGATTTTCGCCCATAACCAACTTTACGGGAACATTTTTCATGACACAAATCTTACAGGCATCTGTCAGAATTTCTTTTTCGGACTCGGTAAGCTGTGCATAAAGTTCCTTGAGCATTTTCACCTGAAAAGACTGGGGGGTCTGTCCCTGATACATAAACCGTCTGTCGGGAATCTCGGAAATCTCCTCCCCGTTTTCTGAACGGACAATCGTATCCGTAGCACAGATAACGGTATCACAGGCACCGTATTTTTCCGCCATGGCGATATTTTCTTCAAGAATCCGCAATGTCACAAACGGTCTTACGGCATCATGGGTGACAATAATATCATCATCGTTTGCTCCATAATCACGGTTGATTTCCTCAATGACCTTGAAAATCGTATCATTTCTGGTGGTTCCGCCGGGAGCCAGTCGGATACGTTCATCTTCCAGCTGATATTTTTCCAGTAAATCGTACATATACGACATCCAGTCAGGGTGTACACCAAGATAGACAGCGTGAAATTTGTTACACGCCAGCATTTTTTCCAGTGTATGGATAATAATGGGCTTGTTGCCTAAAGGAAGAAACTGTTTCGGCATAGTGGAAACGTGCATTCTTGTTCCCACACCGCCCGCAAGTATAGCTCCGTAAATCATGAAACCTTACTCCTTCAACTGAATTTTTATTTCGGACAAGGATTGCTGTCGGCAACCCGACAACATTCCGAAAAGGTTTGTCCCGAACCTGACGAAAACTCATCGTTTCAAAAAAGGATTGTCAAAATCATAACAGGACTGTTCTGTATCGCAATATACCACATCGTGATGTGGTCTTTGTTGCTCAACAGGCGGAATGGTCATATAATCCCCGAAAGCTGTCCGAAGGTAGACATCATACCCTATCGGTATCGGCATGGACAGACCTTCAAATTCTTTATATACGGCACTGGCAAAAGCCTCTTTCGGATATTCACACTGCATATAGTGAGGCCCTGCACAGAGTTCAGTAATTTTTGTACACTCACTCAGCGGGTATTTACTCATCTGTTTCTGTGCAGTACGCCATATTCTGTTTCTGATACGTCGACTGCGGAAAACCCCCAGCAGAACCTTACTGCCCAGAGCAATGATTCCGCCGTGTTTTTCGGGAACGACCTGAGCCAGAAACAGGGAATACAGCATTGCCCATAATTTCTGTTTTTTCCTTTTGAAACCGTCAGGACAGCCGTCAAGCGGGAAAACGTCCATGACCAACCCGTGTGGAATATCCAGATGTGCCTGATTTGCCTTGACACACGTTCCTGACGTATCCACTATTGTGGTAAAGATATTTCCCGTAAAAATGTTGTCATCTGTTTTCAGACAAAGAAAACGCTTATCCCTGGAATATTTTTCCCAGAGTGACGGCAGTTGTTCATAGTCCTTTCTCGGCATGAATATGTCGATATCATCGTCCCAGGGAATAAACCCTTTGTTCCGCAGAGTTCCTATGCAACAGCCTCCGCAGAAATAAAACAGCAGATGATGTTCATCACAGAATTCTTTAAAATAAACCAATGTTTCCAGTTCCCGCAGTTGTAAATTCCGTAGTTGTTCAGGGGTAAATTGTACTGTGTCCATCTCCAAGATACACCTCATTAAAATGTTGCGGTGATTAATTACCCATATAATACATTTTCACCTGTTTGATTTTCCGCTTTGCCTTGTTGAGTTTTTCCTTTCGGATAGGCATATGAATCAAGCCCACCAATGTTCCCACACCGAAAGCCAAATGTAATGACGGAAAAATCAATGGCAACAGCAAATATTGCAGACATCTCGTTTTTTTCTTGAAAGCATTAAACGTGATAAACAAATCGAAACACAAATAGGAAAGTACCACTAACCATAACAGCAAAGGATAACCCACAATGGCAAGTATGGTACTGACTATCAGTGACAACACGAAAGCAAACGGTACAAAATAGAATTTGGAAAGACATTCAGGAAATGTTTTTACCGTCATTCCAATCCAGAAACCGTTGCTGTATTTCTGGACAATCATTTTTCTTAAATTGGTTCTTATGTAATGATAGGAAACAATATCGGGACTGCAACAGATTTTATAACCGGCTTTGACCACACGGTAATGAAATTCATTATCTTCCGTGCGTCCCAACGCCTCATTGAAACCACCCACTTTGGCGAAAACGTCCCGACGATATGCTCCGTTGAAAATACTGTTGATATACATTTTTTTACGCTGAACCTTACGGTATTTGGCAAAATTACCGCCGAACAGACATTCTTCTGCTGTCAGCAAGGTATTTCCCCAGTTGTTGTCAATCAGCGTGATGTTTGGTCGTCCGCCACCGCAGACATATTCACCACTCATAATCACTTTGACGTTGTTCTCAACAAAATCAGATGGAATCTTGGAATGAGCATCTACCTTGATAATGATATTTCCTCTGGTATGCAGAAAAGCGGTATTCCAACCGACTGCCTGATTACTTTTTTTCCGTTCAACAATCCTGATGTCAAAAAAATCGTTGTGTTCCTCAGCGAAATGTTCCATTATCTTACCCGTTTTATCATAAGAACCATTGTTCACCAAAACCAGTTCAATATTATTATGGTCATAACGCTGATTTCTGATATCATCGAGTAATCCTGAGAGGAACTGCTCTTCATTGTATGCGATAACGCACAGGGTAACCAACATAATATGAGTCCACCTTAACATAATTCCAAAATAATTGACCAACAAAAAATCCAATACCCATTATACTGGTTCATTATAACACTAAACTGTCTGATAATAAAGTTTTTTTTAGCTATTTGCC
>CACYBZ010000153.1 GCA_902772795.1 uncultured Ruminococcus sp.
GGAGTTTACCATATGGAAATCATCTGGGATTACATTGCCGACAATTATATGACACTGATGATTCTTGCAGGATTTTCTCTGGTACTGATTGTCAATCATAAAACGAAAATTGATGGTTTACAATATGCCTGGGGAATTGTGGCTATTATTTTTACACTTACAATATGCCGATCGGTAGAGATATGGTGTGATATGTATCATAAAAGTTATCGGATACTTTATCTGAAAACCATGCTGGTTTACTGGTTGCTTCCGATGGTTGCCCTGCTGGAAATCTATCTGATTGTTCCGCTGAAAAACAAATGGCTGATTTCCTTTCCGCAGATTATCAACATGACAGTCACCTTTATGGATTTGTTCGGTACGGGAATAGTTTACCGCTTTACAGAAAATCATGTCTTTATCGGGGGAAAATTCCATTTATTGCCGATGGTGGTTCTTTGCTTTTATGTGATATTTCTGACGGTCTGTTCTGTTTATTTTATCAGCAATGGTAGCAAATCGAAAGGTTGTATTCTGCTGTTTATAGACATATCTGCGGTGATTACCATTCTGGGAGAATATTTTCAGTTTGCCGAAGGGTATGCGGAATCCGTAGTTGCTCTGGACACATTGATTTATTATTTTTATCTCGTCACTATCTGTCAGAAAAAGGTACAGGAAGATTTGTACCAGCGTGAACTGGAACTCGAACAAAGCAAGACAGAAATGCTTATGGCACAGATACGACCGCATTTTCTGCTGAACACATTGGGAGCAATCGGACGGTTATGTAAAGATGTTCCTGAGGCGAAGCAGGCAGTGGATAAGTTTTCTCACTATCTCAAAGGAAATTTACAGTCTTTTTCTCAGGATACAAAAATTCCCTTTGAAAGAGAACTGACACATACCCAGATGTATCTGGAACTGGAACAACTGCGTTTCGGTGACGATTTGAACATCGAATATGACCTGGGATGTACAGAATTTCTTTTACCTCCGCTTACGTTAGAGCCGTTGGCGGAAAATGCGGTACGTCACGGCATACGGGGAAAAGAAAGCGGAAAAGGCACAGTAACGGTTTCCACACGGGAATATGAGGACAGATATGAAATCACTGTTTCCGATGATGGTTTGGGATTTGATTTTACAAACCAACGGAAAGGTGACAGAAAGCATATCGGTCTTACCAATGTGAAACAACGGCTGGAACGGATAAGCAACGGCACTTTACATATTACGTCCCAGGCAGGTAAGGGAAGCAGGGTAACGATAGTGTTGCCGAAGGAGGAAAAACGGTTGTGAGAATTTTTGCCATAGATGATGAACAGGCAATGCTGGAAGAACTGCATGAAGCAATCGCAAAGGCAGAACCGAATGCAGAAATTCAGGATTACCGACGGGCAAAAGAGGCATTGCGAGCCATAACGGACGAAAAAATAATACCTGATGTGGTATTTTCGGATATCGAATTGCCGGGAACAGACGGATTAAGTCTTGCCGTAAAGATTAAGCAGTCTGCTCCTGAGGTAAGAATCGTTTTTGTGACAGGATTTTCCCAATATGCTCTGGACGCATTCCGTATTCATGCCAACGGGTATGTCATGAAGCCGATAGATGCACGGCAGATAAGGGAAGAACTGGACGCTTTGCCTTCTGTTTTCCAGCCTGACAGAAACAAAATTCAGGTACAGTGTTTTGGTTTCTTTGAGGTATACTGGCAGGGAAAGCCGTTGGTTTTTGAACGCAATCATACCAAAGAACTCTTTGCTTTTCTGATTGACAGGAAAAGCGTCTGTACAGCGGAAGAAATTTCGGCTGTACTGTGGGAAGATGAAACAGATATGCAGGTAGTCAAGTCAAGGTTAAGAACCATCATTCACGACCTGAAAAATACATTATCTGCCATAGGCATGGAAAATATCATTATTCGCAGACGTGGGATAGTCGGTATTCGTCAGGACAAGATAGATTGTGATTATTATCGGTTACTGGACGGAGATATGCAGGCGGTCAATTCGTTTTACGGCAGATATATGGAACAATACAGCTGGGCAGAACCGACAGTCGGCAGTCTGATGGACAAATTCTGAAAAAACACAGGATTTTATCTCAAAAAACCAAATATAATGTCCTTTTTTGTTACGCTGATGAACGGTAAAGGGTATATAATAACAAATAAGGTGTTTAAAGGGAATTGTTTTTCAAACATCTGCCGATGCTATACGGTATAATGTCTTTGAAAGGTGATATCTTTTTATTGACAATCCTTGGTAAGAATATCC
>CACYBZ010000154.1 GCA_902772795.1 uncultured Ruminococcus sp.
ACTTTTTTTCAAAAAAGTGGGCGGGATTGTTAAGGGCGGCAGCCCTTAACCTAAACTGGCTTTGATAAATTCACGGAAAATAGGGTGAGCATTCTGCGGACGACTCTTGAATTCAGGGTGATACTGCACCGCAATAAAGAACTTGTGCTCGGGAATTTCTACCGCTTCCACCAGAAGACCGTTGGGCGATGTTCCCGTAACTACCATACCGTGATTTTCAAACTCTGTTCTGAACTCATTGTTGAACTCATAACGGTGACGGTGTCTTTCCTGTATCTCACGCTTGTCATAAGCACGGTGCATAATAGTATCTTTCTTGATTTTGCAGGGATATGCCCCCAGACGCATGGTACCGCCTTTGTTTTCAATATTTTTCTGGTCGGGCATGATGTCAATCACCTTGTGTGCGGAATTTTCATCAAATTCTCCCGAGTTGGCATCTTTCCAGCCGATGACGTTTCTGGCAAATTCAATAACGGCGGTCTGCATACCCAGACAAATGCCCAGATAAGGAATATTATGTTCTCTGGCATACTTCGCCGCTGTAATTTTACCTTCAACGCCTCTCACACCGAAACCGCCCGGAACAAGTATACCGTCTGCACTGCCCAGCAGTTCATCAACCGTGTACCTGGTGACAAGTTCAGCGTCTACCCAGTCAATTTCCACCACTGCCGAATTTTCATAACCTGCGTGGTTCAGTGCCTCCACTACCGACAGATAAGCGTCATGCAACTGTATGTATTTGCCCACAAGAGCAATTTTGACTTTCTTATCTCTTGACTTGATTCTGTCCAGCATATTCAGCCATTCTGACATATCTCCCTTAGGACGGTTGATATTCAGTTCACGACAGACAATATCTGAAAAATGCTGTTCTTCCAGCATCAGCGGTGCCTGATAGAGTACGGGCAAAGTAATATTTTCAATGACGCAGTCAGGCTTTACATTACAGAACAGGGCGATTTTTTTGAAAATACTGTCGTCAAGCGGTTCATCACAACGCAGAACAATGATGTCAGGGTTGATACCGATAGAACGCAGTTCCTTGACGCTGTGCTGAGTAGGCTTCGACTTGTGTTCCTCTGACCCTTTGATATACGGCACTAAAGTGACATGAATGAAAATACAGTTTTCTCTGCCGACTTCCAAAGAAACCTGTCGGATAGTTTCCAGAAACGGCTGGCTTTCAATATCGCCTACCGTACCGCCGATTTCTGTAATGACAACATCTGCCTGCGAATGTTTGCCGACATCGTAAATAAAGGCTTTGATTTCGTCTGTGATATGCGGAATAACCTGTACGGTCTTGCCCAGATAATCGCCTTTTCTTTCCTTCTTGAGTACGTTGGAATAGACTTTACCTGTTGTCAGATTGGAATATTTATTCAGATTTTCGTCAATAAATCTTTCATAGTGACCCAGATCCAGATCCGTTTCCGCACCGTCCTCTGTGACATAGACTTCGCCATGCTGGAAAGGACTCATTGTTCCGGGGTCAACATTGATATACGGGTCAAGTTTCTGTGCCGTTACCTTAAGTCCTCTGGCTTTGAGCAAACGTCCCAGTGAAGCGGCGGTAATGCCTTTTCCCAGTCCTGAAACAACACCGCCTGTGACAAATATATACTTTGTTTCCATAATAACTCTCCTGAAAATCTCTTATAATACAATGGTACCTTCAAATACACGCTCTGCTTCACCTGTCATATATACGGTGTCATCGGTATAGTTGATAACCAAATCTCCGCCTCTGAGCTGTATGGTGATGTCTTCTCCCTTTTTACAGAAACCGTTCTCTACTGCGGCTACGGCTACGGCACAGGCACCTGTTCCGCACGCCCATGTTTCACCACTGCCTCTTTCCCATACTCTCATCTTGATGGTATGGTCGTTGATGACTCTTACAAATTCTGTATTGACTCTTTCAGGGAAAAGTCTGTCATATTCAAATTTAGGGCCTATCTTTTCAATGTCCAGTCCCTCTACATCGTTGATGAATACCACACAATGAGGATTTCCCATAGATACACAGGTAATATGATATTCCTGACCGTCTATTGTTACGGCTTCGTTGACAATTTTGTCTTTGCCGTCCATCGCCACAGGAATATTCTGAGGCTGAAGTTCTGCCTTACCCATATCAACACGCAGTCTTTTGACTTCGCCGTCTTTCTTATAGACTTTCAGTGTCTTGATTCCGCTGAGTGTTTCTATTGTGACAGTTTCCTTGTCATTGTCAACAATATTGTGGTCATACAGGAATTTGCCTACACAACGGATACCGTTACCGCACATCTTGCCTTCTGAACCGTCAAGGTTGAACATACGCATTTTGGCATCTGCCACATCTGACGGACAGACCAGAATCACACCGTCACCACCTATGCCGAAATGTCTGTCGGAAAGTCTTACACTAAGACCTTCGGGATTGTTTATCTTCTGGTTGAAACAGTTGAAATAAATATAGTCATTACCGCAACCCTGCATTTTGGTAAAGGAATATTTCATTTTTTCACTCCTCATGTTGTTGATGTCAACAAGTTCTGTATTGTACTGTGAATATCGGCTCATCAGACATTCTACCAACGCATTGGCAGTATCAATGGACGTAAGACAAGGGATATTTCTTTCTACGGCTTTTCTTCTGATTTTTACACTGTCCCTCGTCGGGATACGACCCTTTGACGATGTGGAAATGACATAGGTAACTTCTCCGCTTTCGATGAGTTTGAGTGTGTTGTTTTCTTTGGATTCGTGGATTTTCTTGACAGTAGTCGCATTGATACCGTAAGCCTCCAGAATTTTTGCCGTTCCTGCAGTAGCATAGACGGTAAAGCCCAGCATAGCGAATTTTTTGGCAACGTCACCGATTTCGCCCTTGTCGCTGTCCCTTACAGTGATGAATACACCGCCTGACTTGTTCATCTTGTAACCTGCTCCGACAAGTCCTTTGTAAAGAGCTTCTTCCAGTGTTCCCGCAATGCCCAGAACTTCACCTGTGGATTTCATTTCAGGGCCGAGCTGGTTATCAACATTGATTAACTTCTCAAAGGAGAATACGGGAACTTTTACCGCTGTATACGGTGATTTTCTGTAAAGACCTGTTCCGTAACCCATATCGGCAAGTTTTTCGCCGAGCATGGCTTTTGTGGCAAGGTCTACCATGGGCACGCCTGTGACTTTACTGATATACGGAATGGTTCTTGACGAACGGGGATTGACTTCGATAACATACAGGTCATTGTCATAAATCAGATACTGTATGTTGACAAGTCCCTTTGTCCGCAACGACAAGGCAAGGTCTTTGGAACTTCTGACAATAATGCTTGTCATTTCGTCACTCAGATTCCATGCGGGATAAACAGCGATGGAGTCGCCTGAGTGTACGCCTGCACGTTCAATATGTTGCATGATACCAGGAATAAGAATGTCTTCGCCGTCACAAATCGCATCGACTTCGATTTCTGTACCCATAAGGTATTTGTCGATAAGAATGGGATTTTCAATATTCTGTGAAAGGATGATGGCCATATATTCCACGACATCATCTTCATTGTAAGCGATAATCATGTTCTGTCCGCCAAGTACATAGGACGGTCTTAACAGAACAGGATAGCCGATATCTTCGGCAACCTTGAGGGCTTCTTCCGTAGTCATTACGGTGACACCACGGGGTCTTTTGATTTTATGTCTTTCCAGAAGTTCATCAAAGCGTTCCCTGTCCTCAGCCATGTCGATACTGTCGGCTGACGTTCCCAGAATGTTGACTCCGCTGTCACTGAGGAATTTTGTGAGTTTGATAGCGGTCTGTCCGCCGAACGCCACAACGACACCATAAGGTTTTTCGGTATGGATAATACCCATAACGTCTTCATTGGTGAGCGGTTCAAAATACAGACGGTCAGCAGTATCAAAGTCTGTGGAAACGGTTTCGGGGTTGTTGTTGACAATGACAACTTCATAACCTGCTCTTTTCAGTGCCCATACACAGTGTACCGACGCATAGTCAAATTCAATACCCTGTCCTATTCTGATAGGCCCTGAACCGAAAACAATAATGGTCTTTTTACCTGTATTTCTTTCTTCGATAAACTCCGTTGCTTCGTTTTCTTCGTCAAAGGTAGAATAGAAATAAGGGGTTTCTGCCCTGAATTCCGCCGCACAGGTATCTACCATCTTATAGACGGGAATTTCAGGATTTTCTATTTCACAGCCTGAGATGGCTTTGATGGTTCTGTCAAGATAGCCCATTGTCTTGGCTTTGTGATAGAGTTCCTTTGTGAGATTGCCTTTGGCAAGTTCCTGTTCCATGCGGATAAGCTTGCGTAATTTCTCCAGGAACCATTCATCTATCATGGTAATGTTATGGATTTCTTCTACGGTAACGCCTCTTTTGAGGGCTTCGTATACGCAGAATATTCTTTCATCGTCACATACGGAAAGTCTTTTACGAACACTGCTGTCTGACATCTGCATGAATTTTTCACTGTTGAGTGTGTCATGCGAAATTTCCGCACCTCTTACCGCTTTCATGATAGCCTGTTCAAAGGTGGGGGCGATTGCCATAACTTCGCCTGTGGCTTTCATCTGTGTGCCGAGTGTTCTTTTGGCATAGACAAATTTGTCGAAAGGCCATTTCGGGAACTTGACGACAACATAGTCAACCGCAGGTTCAAAGCAGGCATAGGTGGACCCTGTGACAGCGTTTTTAATTTCGCTGAGGTTATAGCCGATAGCAATTTTAGCGGCAACTTTGGCAATGGGATAACCTGTTGCCTTGGAAGCCAGTGCCGATGAACGGGAAACACGGGGATTGACTTCAATGACGGCATATTCAAAGCTTTCGGGGTTGAGGGCAAACTGACAGTTACAACCACCCTCTACACCCAGAGCGGAAATAATATTCAATGCGGCACTTCTCAGCATCTGATATTCCTTGTCGGCAAGCGTTACCGCAGGAGCAATAACGATACTGTCGCCTGTATGTACGCCTACGGGGTCAAAGTTTTCCATGGAACATACTGTGATGACGTTGCCCATACTGTCACGCATGACTTCAAATTCAATTTCTTTCCAACCCGAGATACATCTTTCGACCAGTACCTGTGTAATGGGGGAAAGTTCCAGACCGTTGGACGTGATTTCACGCAGTTCTTCTTCGTTATTGACGATACCGCCACCTGTTCCACCAAGTGTAAAGGCGGGACGGATAATCAGCGGATAACCGATTTCGTTGGCAAAATCCACGGCACTTTCCACGTCGTTGACAACCTTTGACGGAATAACAGGTTGTCCGATAGCTTCCATAGTATCTTTGAACATCTGACGGTCTTCGGCTTTGTCGATAGTTTCGGGATTTGCTCCCAGCAGTCTGACGTTGTTTTTCTCCAGAAATCCTTCCTTGGCGAGCTGCATAGAAAGCGTCAGACCTGTCTGTCCGCCGAGAGTGGATAACAGACTGTCAGGTTTTTCTTTCTGAATAATTCTTTTTACGGTATCGAGTGTAAGCGGTTCGATATAGATTTTGTCCGCCATAGCGTTATCCGTCATGATGGTAGCAGGGTTGGAATTGATAAGGATAACTTCCAGACCTTCTTCTTTCAGGGCACGGCAAGCCTGTGTGCCTGCATAGTCGAACTCTGCCGCCTGTCCGATAACAATAGGCCCTGACCCTATGACTAATACTCTTTTGATATCCTTGTTGATTGGCATTTCATAACTCCCTTTCTTTAGTTTAAGGGCTTCGCCCTTAAAAATCCCGTATGCAGGGACTTCGTCCCCGCACCCCTATCAGGGGCTTTGCCCCTGAACCCCACAAGCCTTTGTAAAGGCTTGACCGAAACATTTCGGGAAAATCTGCTTTGGCAGATTTTATGAGTGGGGGTAAATCTATGAATGATGTTAAGATTATTGATTGTTCTCCATAAGTGCTATGAATTTATCAAACAGGAATTCTGTATCCAGCGGGCCACCGCACGCTTCGGGGTGGAACTGTACAGAAAAAGCAGGCATAGTGGTATAGGTAACACCTTCGCAAGTACCGTCATTGGCATTGACGAAACTTTCCTTTGCCCCCTCGGGCAACGAACTTCCGACAACCGCATAACCGTGATTCTGACTGGTGATATAAACTCTGCCTGTTTCGGTATCGGTGGCAGGCTGATTCGCTCCACGATGACCGTATTTCAGTTTCTGTGTGGTTGCTCCCTGAGAAAGTGCCAGTAACTGATGTCCGAGGCAGATACCGAAAGTGGGAATTTTATGGGTACACAATACTTTGAGTTGTTCGATAACGGCTGTATTTTCTTTGGGGTCACCGGGGCCGTTGGAAAGCATAATACCGTCAGGACGGATTGCCAGAATGTCCTGGGCAGTCGCATAGGACGGGAATACTGTCACGTTACAGCCTCTTTTGACAAGGGAATTTTCGATATTGGCTTTCGCTCCGAAATCCCACAAGGCAACATTCAGCTTCGGGGTTTCCGCCCGATGTGTGGTGACTTCATGAGAAGTAACGCTCTTTACGGCATTGGTGACTCTGTAGGATTTGATTTCTTCAAGGTCGTTGGCGAGATTGTCCAGCGTATCGGTAACTTTACAGTTCATTACGCCGTATTCACGGACAATTCTGGTAATTGCTCTCGTATCGACATCGTACACGCCAGGAATATCGTTTTCCTGTAAAAAAGTGTCAAGAAGTCCGTCACTACGAAAGTTTGATGGCTCCTGACACCTGTTCCTGACAATGTACGCTTTTAATGCCGGTCTGGTACTTTCAAAATCGGCAGGTATAACTCCGTAATTTCCGATAAGGGGAAATGTCTGAATAACTGCCTGACCGTAATAACTGGGGTCGGTAAGTGTTTCAAGATAACCGGTCATAGCGGTGGTAAAGACAAGTTCACCAACAACGCTTTTTTCGGCTCCGAACCCTTTTCCCTCAAAAACTTTACCGTTTTCCAGAATAAGAAACGCTTTACGGCTCATCTAATCAATCCCTTTCTTTGTTCTTCAGATGAAAACGTGAACTACCCATTGTCTGAAATGGGTTTCCTGCTTCACCGTCCTCGTAACCTACCGACTCCACAGGCGTAAATTCGGGCTGTACCATCCCTATTGCTACGACAATAATAGCATAAAGATTTCTTTTTGACAACCTTGTCCCCACAGTACAAAACTGTCGGAATTACGGTTGCCGTTTTTTCAACATAAAATAAAAAAAATTATGTTTCATATGTGTTAAGTATCTGTCGGGCAACATAACGACGGCTCACACGCAAATCCATTGCTTGTTTCTCAATGTATCGGTGTGCCTGCTCCTCGCTCATCGCCAGACATTGCATAAGCACCATCTTTGCTCTGTTGATTATTTTCATGTCCTCCAGCTGAGTAATCAACTTTTTGTTTTCTTCTTCCATCATACCCATACGAAAACGCATCGCCCGCAGTGCCAACAGACTGTGATGTACCGCCTCTACGCTGACGGGCTTGCGTAACATAATCACTCCGTTTTCTGACAGTTTGTCTTTTGTCTTCAACGCTGTATTTTCGCTTACCGCCACGAACACACCTGCACCGGTGTGCTGTGCCATGTAGACTGAAAGATTCAGTCCCATTTCATCGGCAAGCGGAGTATAAATGAAAATCAAATCAAACGTTTTTTCCTCAACGAAATGCCTCGCTTCTGACGCTGAATCAGTCACCTGACATTCCGCATAGCCTTCATCACACATGAGTTCCATAATCGACTGCGTGGCTTTCATGTTTTTAGCAACAATCAGTACTTTACTCACACTCCACACCACCATCTGATTATTTTATAATAAAACAGATAAAAATGCAATAGCAATAATGTCCTTTCTCTGACATTATTTTTGCCTGTGCAATTCCACTTGACTCATATTATACATAATTTTTCTGTATTATGCAAGCTATATTTATACGCTGTGCTTGATTAAGTTTTTCCTTACCTTTTCCAGACTGGCAAGAAAGAGTTCTTTCTCCTTTTTGGTAAAATCTTTTGTCATAATCTTTTCGACTTCCAGAAACTCTTCTTCTACCCTGTCCGAAAGCGTACGCCCTTTATCGGTCAGGTAAATGTGTAAGTTCTTTTTATTGTTGTTACACATTCTTTTTTCGATAAGTCCCTGTTTTTCCATAAGATTAAGTACCACTGTAAGTGATGCAGGTTCTATACAACAGGCATTGGCAATATCTTTCTGCATACTTCCGTCATTTTCCCTCAGATAATCAATGACTTTAGGCTGTCCCAAGGTCAGATTTGTATCCTGAACTCTGGCAAAAAAATTCTTTTTCATTATCAGGTGATTCACCATGACTAAATATCGTAATTTCATCTTTCATACCTTCACATTACCATTTAACAAGATAATTCCTTTCTTCCAAAATTTATTGCCGGACAGAGTACCTGTCACTATAATCATAAACTTATTTAAACCATTTGTCAATTATTTTAACTTAATTTATTTTTAGCATTATCACAGAATTTTCCAAAACAAAAAGATAAATAATACACAGTTTTTTATTGACGGATAGTTGACAATATCAGACAACACAACAGCAAAACAATAATAATTTTAGTTAATATCCATTAAATTGACTTTAATTCCTTGTTTCTCTGTGAAATACAACCTATTTTATTTTTTTCGGCAAAAGAATATAATATTTGTACACGCAAGACAGAAGACAAGTGCTTCCGTTACTCCGAATGAAAGCCATATGCCACTGATACTGAAAAATACATTCATCAGCACAACACTCGGCACAAGAATAAAACAGCTTCTCGCCAGAGAAATTATCATTGCCGTTCTGTACTGCAATACCGCACTGAAAAATGCCGTCGTCACAATATTGATTCCTGAAAACAATATTCCCGTAAAATAATAATATTGCCCGAAAAGTTTCTGCTAAAACCTAACGAAACTTTTCAGGCAATTTACTGAACCTGATGGCTCAGTCTGTTTTTCTGTTGTGTATGCTTATCAGTATTCGGCTACTTTTTCAATGTCAATACTTCTGATAATCACATTCTCCAGTGGTTTATCATTGTCATCTGTTTCTACCTGTGCAATTTTATCCACAACGTCCATTCCTTCAAATACCTGTCCGAAAACCGTATGCCCTTTGTCGCAGGCATTGAATGCACCGTCAAGTGAGGGATTTCCGCCGTTTTCTTCATACAGCTTCTTAACCTCGTCACTGATAAGGTCGGTATCCAGCATGGAAGAACCGTACTGATAAACAAAGGCTTCATACTGTTCTCCGCCTATGGCATAGAACTGACAAAGTCCAGGATAGCTCATTTTCCATCTCTGCTCATAATATTTCCAGCCAACCAGACCATTGTTATCTCCACTATTGAATGTTTTCGCATCTGCCTGATTGATAAAGAACTGACTGCCGTTGGTATCTTTGCCCGAATTCGCCATGGACAGCGAACCTCTGATATTGAACAGATGGTCACTGAATTCGTCCTCGAAAGTTTCTCCGTAGATACTCTCTCCCCCTGTGCCGTTGCCGTTGGGGTCGCCACCCTGTATCATGAATTCGTTAATGACACGGTGGAATGTCAGACCGTCATAATATTTATCCTTGGCGTGTGTCACAAAGTTTTCTACCGTTTTCGGACAAGCCTCAGGGAAAAGCCTTATCGAAATATCGCCCATTGATGTGTGCATTACTGCATATTCTTCTCCTGCTGACGGTTTATCCAGCTGATAACCGACTTTGTGTTCAGTATCTTTATAGACCTTGGCATCTTTCTTTGTTGTTGTCAAAACGTCTATCGGCGGATAGCTGACTGCTTCTGTCGGATTCTCTGTCTGAGATACAGAAGAATCACTGCCTGTTGCTTTATCAGGCGTATCTTTTCCGCT
>CACYBZ010000155.1 GCA_902772795.1 uncultured Ruminococcus sp.
ATTTTTTCGTGATTACCACAAAACTGACAAATACAATTTGTGCAATTTATATCAATATATTTTTACAGTCTTTTTTACGAAATTTATACGATATCATTGACAATAATGACTACACCTCCCCGATGAACATAAACCACTCCATTGTCTGTAAGAACAATGTTACTTGTTCCGATAGGAAAAACCGTATTCATTTTCAGATGCTGTGCAGGGTACTTAAATCCTGACAGTGTTACTTCTGCTTCCTCACAACCGAACGGCAATACAGAAACTGTCTTTCCTTTCTGATTGGATAATAAAAAATTTTTTTCGGTGTAATAAATCTGCGTATGTTCGTCTTTCATCATTCCCTGACAACCATGCCGAAATAAATATTTCAGCAAATGCAGATTGGCATAGGTATGGTCAATCCGTCCTCCCGTCATTCCCAGCAAAACAAAATTCTGATAACCTTGTTCTATACCGTACTTCATACAGGAAATACTGTCTGTATCGTCCTTTTCTACGGGCAATACGATAACAGGAACATTCTCTAATAATGACTTTTTTTTCAGACTGTCAAAATCGCCTATTACCATATTCGGAACAATATTACTGTCCAATGCCACAGACAATCCACCATCAGCACATATGACAAAATCATCTGCTGAAACGGTCTGACGGATAACATTCGGATTACTGTAAGGAGAAGCTCCTATAATGATACACCTGTTCATTTTTTCTGCCATTCCTTGATGTCCTTTACTTCATTGTACATTTCGATGTAACTGTTATGTCTTGACGGATTAATCCGACCGTCCTTTACTGCCTCAATAACACGACACCCCTTTTCACAGATATGACGGCATGAAGTAAACTGACAGGTATTCAGATATTCCTTAAACTCAGGAAAACAATATTGTATATCGTCTTTGTCTATCAGTTCGTACCTTTCCAAATCCACTGTGGAAAAACCCGGTGTATCGGCAACATAACCGTTTTCCGTTCTGTAAAGTTCCACACTGCGGGTAGTATGTCTGCCACGCCCCAGTTTTTTGCTGATATCGCCCGTTTCAATCTGAAAATCAGGGAAAAGATAATTCAGCAACGTCGACTTTCCTACCCCTGAATTTCCTGTAAAGGCAACCGTCTGATTTTTCAGTAACTGACGTATCTGTTCTGCTCCTGTGCCGTCCTTTGCCGAAAACAGAATTGTCGGTATACCCGAATCGGCATAAATCTTCTGATAGTTTTCGCCCGACTGTAAATCTGTCTTTGAAAAAACAATAACAGGTTCAATATGCTTATTCAGTGCTGTTGCTGTCATTTTGTCGATGATAAAAAGATTTGGTGTCGGTTCACATACAGATGACACAATTATCAGTCTGTCAATATTGGCAACAGCAGGACGTATCAGTCTGTTCTTACGTGGAAGTACTTCTTTAATGCTGGCATAACCGTCTTTCGGAATATCTATAACTACTCTGTCACCCACAACAGGGGCAAGTCCTTTTTTACGAAATATTCCCCTTGCCTTACATTCAATTATCTGATTTTCACTTTCCACATAGTAGAAACCACCAAGCAACCTGATAATTATTCCTGTTTTTTCTTCCAAAATATTCCCTCCCCGTTTTTTTAACGATTTTTCCGTCTTTTCAGTTTTCCGCCGATAAGCTGAAACCATCGTTTAAAACCACCATACCACGCATCAAAAACGAAAAACATATAAAATTTGGACAGAAAATTGTTATGCGTTTCAGCATACTTCATCAGCTTAGGATGTTGCATTTTGCAGAATATTTTCCATTTCAATACCCTATACCACTTCGGTTGACGGCGTTTCTTTTCTTTTTCTTTTTTCTGCTTTTCGTCCAGATAGGTTGATGTATAGATATGTCTGGCATACAGTCCATAGTCTTTAAATCCTAAAAATTTAATACCGTCTACAGTCTGTGTCTTATCAAAATATGAAATTTGCGGTAAACATTCCTTGATAATCTTCGTATTGAGAATAACACAGGAAGTCATATCATACTGTCGGTTGTGATAATCATCAAGAATCGCTTTTATCAGCTTGTTGCCTTTGACGGAAGCAAAACCCATACCCGTATTGACATGTATGGCTGTATCAGAAGCAAACCACGCATAATTTTCTGAAAGTTCATCAAGCGATGTTTTCAACTCTACATCAGTATCCAGATAAGTACCGCCATAATGATAAATTATCCACAGACGGGCAACATCAGACACAAAAGCATATTTTTTCGCTTCATAAGCATCTTTCGTATACTGGCAATAGTTGACATCAAAATTATCTTCATTCCATTCAATAATCTCATAGTCAGGACATTTTTCTTTCCATGACTTCATACAGTCTTTAATAATCTG
>CACYBZ010000156.1 GCA_902772795.1 uncultured Ruminococcus sp.
AAGTCAGTTATTATGAAGTACTGCGTGCGGAAATTCTGAGAAATCTGAAGGACTTGGGTTATGCCAGTGGTATTGATGAAAGTTTCTTTGACAATTTTCTGGACGATGGCGTGATTCGGGAAGATGTTACAGAATATATGACCAATTTTTATTCGGGGAAAAAGACAGTCATCAGTACGGAAAAGTTCAGAAATGTTTTCAATACAGCACTTGATGATTATATTGTCAAAAAGTCAATCAAACCTGAAAGTGTTTCTTCTGAAAACAGGGAGTACCTGGTGAATAAGGCGGTAGTCATTTACCGAAATTCAACACAGATACCGTTTCTGAGCCGTCTTTCAGGGTACTTTATAGCAGTGAAACAGGTTTTGCCGATAGTCATAGGGGTAAGCAGTGTCCTGATTTTGTTTCTTGTGATTATACTGATTTTCTCCACAAAGTGGAAGCATCGTTCTGTGAGATATATTTGTTATGCAACCATTACGACGTTTATCTTTATGGCAGTTTCATTTGTGGGATTAATCAGCACGAAAAAGATGCGTAATCTGAATATTACGTCAAAGGCAATTTATGACCTGTTCAATCGTATGAGTGATAGCTTTACGATGGTATTTTTATATTTTGCTATCTTTTTTGCTGTCGTTTCTATGGGAATGTTTATTCTTTTCCGTTACATTTACCCCAAAAGAACGCATTCCCGTGTAGGGAAAAATTCGTTGGAAGTTTCTGAAGAAGATTAATGAGGAGTCTGTCGCAAATATTTACGGCAGACTTTTTTGGGTTTAAGGGAGTTGCCTTTAAAAATCCCATCAGGGGCTTTGTCTTTGAACCCCACAAGCCTTTAAAAAGGCTTGACCGAAATTTCAGTTTAAGGAGTTTATATTCGGAAAGGAGTTGTTTTATGATGAATATGGATTTGTATCAGAAGTATGCGGAGTATATCAAAGAAAACATAGGAGATTTTATTCCTGCTGTCGGTATTGTCGGAGGGTCAGGACTGGGAAATCTGTTCGACGAGGCAGATATAAAAGCCTGTATTGAATATAGGGATATTCCTGATTTTCCCCAATCAACGGTTGAGGGACATAACGGGTGTTTTCTGTTTCTGGAATACAAAGGACGTAATATTGTGTTTATGCAGGGAAGAATTCACTATTATGAGGGGTATACCATGCAACAGGTGGTTACGCCCGTTATTGTGATGAAATTACTGGGAATTCAGATTCTTATTCTGACAAATGCGTCAGGCGGTGTCAATCCCACGTTTGAGGCAGGGGATATTATGATGATTACCGACCATATCAGTTCTTTTGTTCCCTCTGCACTGATGGGAGAGAATGATGAACGTTTGGGAGAGAGATTTCCTGATATGACAGAAATCTACAGCAAAGCGTTCCGAAAAACACTTTGCCGAATTGCCGCTGAAAATCACATTGACCTTAAAAAAGGCGTTTACGTGCAGGCAAGCGGCCCGAATTATGAAACACCCGCTGAAGTGCGAATGTTTCAGGTGCTGGGGGCAGATGCTGTCGGTATGAGTACGGCTTGTGAAGCGATGGTTGGAAAGTATCTGGGGCTGTCTGTCTGCGGACTGAGTATTGTCACCAATAAAGCGTGCGGTCTTTGTGACACACCGCTTTCCCATACGGAGGTACAGAAAACGGCGGAAACAACGACCGCAAAAGTAGCTTGTCTGATTAAGAATTTTATCGAAACCGTATAAACGTGATTATTGATTCAGCGTTTCAATAATGGGAATAACCTGAGTCAGGTCATCAGCCTGTGCATAGATGATTCGGGAAAGTTCTTCGTCAGGTGGGGTAAGGTCAGGTACCATGATGGTTACACAACCTGCACGACTGGCAGACAATATGCCGTTCGGAGAATCTTCCAACGCTATACATTCAGACGGGGATAAGCCGAGTTGTCTGGCAGTTTCTATGTAGATATCGGGTTCAGGTTTGCCGTTCTTTACCATTGCCGAACAGACAATCTTGTCAAAATAGGACAGCACCCCCACACGTTGCAGATAGTCTTCAGCAGTGCTGACAAATGTTGCCGTTGCTACGGCACATTGCAGACCGCTGGCATGAATATATTGTAACAGTTCATCAATTCCTTTTTTCTTTTCTATGCCGTTTCTGGCA
>CACYBZ010000157.1 GCA_902772795.1 uncultured Ruminococcus sp.
CTTGGCAATAACCAGAATGTCACCGGATTTGAAATTCAGTTTGGCTTCCTCTTCGGTCTGACATACGCAAAGATGTCCGCAATAGTCTGCTGTACTGACAGCCGTTCCTGAAACCAGTACGTCACCGACCAGGTGTACTTTCAGCATATTCGTTGTTCCTGAAATTCCCAACGGAATACCTGCGGTAATGACAGCTAAATCACCGTTCTGTACAAGTCCTTCTTTCTGTGCGACATCGACAACATGTTCAAACAAGTCATCGGTGTTGTTCTGTTCTTCAATCATGATGGGAATAACACCCCAGGAAAGATTCATCTGTCGTCTTACTTTCGGCGAAGTTGTTCCGCAGATAATCGGACAGGCAGGACGGTATTTGGAAATTTCTCTGGCTGTCAGTCCTGACTTGGAAACGGTCATAATAGCCACTGCTCCGAGGTCGTGTGCTGTGGTGCAGGTAGCATGGGATATGGCAGAGGTAACATCAGGTCTTTCACTGATATCTCTTTTCTGAAAACGTCCGATATAATCAATATCTTTTTCTGTACGTTTGGCAATGATATCCATGGTATGCAAGGCTTCGACGGGATATTCTCCTGCGGCGGTTTCTCCGCTTAGCATAATGGCACTGGTGCCGTCATAGATAGCGTTGGCAACGTCGGTAGATTCTGCTCTTGTCGGACGGGGATTTTTCATCATGGAATCCAACATCTGTGTTGCGGTAATAACCTGTTTGCCTGCTTCATAGGCTTTTTTAATCAGTTCTTTCTGGATAATGGGAACTTCTTCCAATGGAATTTCTACGCCCATATCACCTCTGGCAACCATAATACCGTCTGATGCTCTGATAATTTCGTCAATATTCTGTACGCCCTCTTCGTTTTCGATTTTGGCGATAATACGCATGGTATCACAGTTATTGATTGCCAGTTCGTGGCGTAACTGAAAAATATCTTCTGGTGTTCTGGTGAATGAGGCAGCGATAAAATCAAAATCTTCCCTTACCCCAAAGGCAATATCTTCTTTGTCTTTTTCGTTGATAAACGGCAACGAAAGACTGACTCCCGGCACATTTACCCCTTTATGTGAGGCGATATATCCTTCGTTGATAACCTTACATTCAATGCTTGTCTGGGTGAGATTCTGTACGACCATTTCAATCAGACCGTCATCAACCAGAATTTTATCGCCTGTTTTCAAGTCATCGGGCAGTCCTTTGAAAGTGATGGAACAGCATTTGTCTGTACCTTCTACCTCTGAGGTCATAAACGTGAAAGTCTGTCCTGTTCTCAGCAGTTCCTTACCGTTCTTGAAATTTCCTGTTCGGATTTCAGGACCTTTGGTATCCAGCAACAATGCTACGGGTTTTTTGAGTTCTTCACGCATTTTCTTGATTTTGTCTATTCTGACTTTCTGCTGTTCGTGTGTACCGTGTGACATATTGATTCTGGCAACATTCATTCCGCCCTCAATCAACAGACGCAGAATATTGTCATCATCTGTTGCAGGCCCCATGGTGCAAATGATTTTTGTTTTTCTGACTTGACTTAACATGAACTTGATAACCTCCCTGTTTATTCAGTTGAAGTTATTATACAATATTTTCTTGAAAATAACAATTATTTTTTATAAAAAAATAATTGTTATTATTTTTTTATTGTCAAGTATGCCAAAATCCGTCATTATTTTTGCTGACTGCTTTTCCGAGGTTGTCATACGGAAAATCTGTGAAAAAATATATTTTCAAAGTACGGCAAATATGCTATAATACGGATAATTACATTGTCTATTGAGGAGGAATTCCCATGAGTTTTTTGGCGGGAAAATTCGATATTGCGGTAATCGGTGCAGGACACGCTGGTATTGAAGCAGGATTGGCAGGGGCAAGATTAGGTTGTCAGACGGTGGTGTTTACCATCAATATGGACGCAGTAGGAAACTGTCCGTGTAATCCGTCAATAGGCGGAACGGCAAAGGGGCACCTTGTCAGGGAAATTGACGCTCTCGGCGGTGAAATGGGGAAGACTGCGGACGAAAGTATGTTGCAGATGCGTATGCTGAATCGTGGCAAAGGTCCCGCCGTACATTCTCTCAGGGCACAGATTGACAGACGCAGATACAGCGAAATCATGAAACATAAACTGGAACTTCAGGAAAATCTGCAGGTTCATCAGGCGGAAATTGTCAGTATCCGAAAAGGTGAAAATACCTGGTTGCTGGAAACACGTCTGAAAGCCGTTTATGAATGTAAAACTGTTATTATCGCTACGGGAACATTTCTGGGGGGAAAAGTCTATGTCGGCGATGTTTCCTATGAGAGTGGCCCTGACGGAATTTTTCCTGCTGCATTTCTGGGACAATCCCTCAAGGATTTGGGTCTGCCGTTAAGACGTTTCAAAACGGGAACGCCTGCCAGAGTACTCAGAAGCAGTATTGATTTTTCTGATTTGGAAGAACAGTTCGGCGATGAACCTGTTACCCCGTTTTCTTACGATACGTTGACGTTGCCTGAAAATAAGGTAACGTGTCACATCAGCTGGACAAATGACAATACAAAGAAGATTATCATGGACAATATTCATCGTTCGCCATTGTATGGTGGTCTGATTGAGGGGGTAGGACCCCGTTACTGTCCGAGTATTGAGGATAAAATCGTCCGTTTTGCGGATAAACCACGTCATCAGCTGTTTATTGAACCGTGTGGAATGAATACAGAAGAAATGTATCTTCAGGGAATGTCGTCATCTTTACCCGAAGATGTACAACTGGACTTTTATCATTCGATAAAAGGACTGGAAAATGTAGTGGTTATGCGTCCCGCTTATGCTATTGAATATGACTGTGTTGACCCTACTACTATGAAAAGTACTCTGGAATTTGAAAAGTTTTCGGGGCTTTACGGAGCAGGACAGTTTAACGGCAGTTCAGGCTATGAGGAAGCGGCAGCACAGGGACTGGTGGCAGGCATTAATGCGGCACTGAAAGTATTGGGAAAAGAACCGTTGATTCTTGACAGAGCATCTTCTTATATCGGCACATTGATTGATGACCTGATTACCAAAGGTGCTGATGACCCTTACCGAATGATGACATCACGTTCGGAATACCGCCTGATTTTGCGTCAGGATAATGCCGATGAAAGACTGACACCCATAGGCAGAAAAATCGGCCTTATTTCGGAGAAGCGTTGGGAAAGGTTTACGTTGAAACAACAGCAGAAAAAGCAGGAAATACAACGTCTGAAAAATACGGTTATTTCTCCTACTGACGAAGTCAATGAAATACTTGTTTCACGTGAAACATCGGCAATTACCACAGGTGTACGACTGATTGATTTGCTGAAAAGACCGCAGATAAATTATGAATGTCTGACCTCTGTTGATATTACCAGACCGTCACTCGATGCCAATATTTTTGAGCAGGTGGAGATTGAGGTAAAATATGAGGGATATATTAAAAGACAGTCTGAACAGATTGCCAAAATGAGAAAACTGGAAGAGAAAAAACTGCCTGATATTGATTTTAAGGAAATTACAGGTTTACGTCTGGAAGCGATAGAAAAACTCAACCGTATAAAGCCTGAGAATATCGGACAGGCTTCCCGAATCAGCGGTGTCAGTCCGTCAGATATTTCGGTGCTTTTGATATGGCTGGCACAGCATAAGAATAACAAGGGGTAAATGTCTATGGGAAATTTTCATGATATGCTTATTGATGGTATGAAGAAATTTAATCTTGAAATTGACAATGAGCAGGTTGAACAGTTCAGAATGTATTGTCAGTTATTGACAGAGTGGAATAAAAAAATGAATCTTACAGCCATTACTGAACCGTCTGACATTATTCTGAAACATTTTGTTGACAGCTGTACGGTATTGCATTATGTCAGAATTCCCCAGAATGCCAGAGTGATAGATGTCGGAACAGGGGCAGGATTTCCCGGCATTCCCCTGAAAATTCTAAGAAAGGATATCCGACTGACTTTGTTGGATAGTCTGAACAAAAGATTGATTTTTCTGAATGAGGTTGCTCAGCAACTGGAAATAGAAGTGGAAACAGTACACGGAAGGGCGGAAGATATTGCCAGACAGGAAAAGTACAGGGAACAATTTGATGTAGTTGTTTCCAGGGCAGTTGCACCGTTGAATGTTTTAAGTGAGTACTGTCTGCCGTTTGTCAGAACAGGCGGACAGTTTATTGCGATGAAAGGCAGAAATGTTCATTCTGAGGTAGAAGAAAGTCGTAAAGCGGTGAAGTTGCTGGGGGGAAAATATAAGAATGTAATTGAATTCCATATAGAAGAGAACGGTCGCAGTATTGTTACCGTCGAAAAAATTCAGCACACATCTGCGATTTATCCGAGGCACGGGTCGAAAATCTCCCGAAAACCGCTTTAACTGGTGGGGACGCTGTCCCCACACCCCTGTCAGGGGCTCTGCCCCTGAACCCCGCAAGCCTTTAAAAAGGCTTGACCGAAACTTTTCGGGAAAATTTGCGATAGCAAATTTTGAAAGAAAATCAGAAGAGTAGGTATTCGATGTTTCACGTGAAACATTTTGGGATTGCTTTTTGTGTGTCATGTGAAACATAATGAAAAAGCGTACAAGTCAGCGTTGATGCTGACTTGTACGCTTTTTCTTACGGGAAAACAGAAGTCGGCTTATTGAATTTCAACAACAGTATAGCCTGCATCTGTAATCACCTGTCTGATTTTTTCGTCAGATACATTTCCCTGTACAGTAGCGGTTTTGTTTTCCAAATTGACGCTTGCTGTTACACCATCAATTTCGTTCAGTACTTTTTCTACTCTGCCCGAACAGTGTGTACACATCATACCATCAATCAATACTTTCTTTGTCATCTCGTTGTCCTCCGTTTTCGTGTTGATTTCTTTTAAGATATTATTGTCATCAGCGATTTTAAACTGAGTAGTTGTATCGCTGTAATATCTGAATTCAGGTTGGAATTTCCGCAGACGCAGTGCATTGGTGACTACGCATACAGAACTCAGACTCATTGCTAAAGCACCATACATAGGATTCATTTGCCAGCCTAAAAGAGGATACAATACACCGCAGGCTATTGGTATACCTATGGTGTTATAGATTAATGCCCAGAAAAGATTTTCCTTGATATTTTTCATTGTCTTTCTGCTGAGCTGAATTAAGCGGACAATATCAGGCAGATTGCTTTTGACCAGTACGACATCAGCGGATTCTATAGCAATATCTGTTCCTGCACCAATGGCAATGCCGACATCAGCTCTGACTAATGCAGGAGCATCATTGATACCGTCACCGACCATAGCGACAACTTTCTTTTGATTCTGCAGTTGTCGGATTTTCTGTTCTTTTTCCTGTGGAAGAACCTGGGCAAAGACCTGTTCAATACCGCAACTGTCAGCGATAGCTTTTGCTGTGATAGCAGTATCGCCTGTCAGCATGGCGACATGGATATGCATAGCTTTAAGTTCTTGTATAGCGGCTTTGCTGGTTTCTTTAATAATATCAGCTACTGCGATTATACCAATGATACGGTGATTTTCAGCAAAGAACAGAGGTGTCTTACCTTGTCGGGAAAATTGTTCCAAGGTATCATAAAAAGAGGTGGTAGAGATGTGCTGCAAGTTCATCAATGCCATATTTCCTGCAAAAACAGTGTTGCCGTTCACTGTTGCCGATATTCCCATACCACCGTAATTTTGAAAGTCACTGACAGAAAGCAAAGTATGATGGTTCTTTTCGCCGTATGCCACAACAGCTTTTGCTAAAGGGTGTTCAGATAATCTTTCAACGGATACAGCAATATCGGTAAGTTTTTGTTTGTCAAAATCAAAAGCCATGATATCTGTAACCTGTGGTTTTCCTTCGGTGACTGTTCCTGTTTTGTCAAGAACAACAGTGTCGATTTTTCCTGCTGTTTCCAGACATTCAGCGGATTTAATCAGAATTCCCATCTGTGCCGAACGACCTGTACCGGTCATAATGGCGGTAGGTGTAGCAAGTCCTAAAGCACAAGGACATGATATTACCAGTACAGAAATTCCTGTTGACAAAGCAAATTCAAAACTTTGTCCGACAATCAGCCAGATAACAGCCGACAGTAACGCAATACCAATGACGACAGGTACAAACACACCGCTGATTTTGTCTGCGATTTTGGCAACAGGAGCTTTGGTGGCAGAGGCTTCTTCAACTAGTCGGATAATCTGATTTAATGTACTGTCCTCACCGACTTTTGTTGCCTGAATTTCGATATAACCGCTTTTGATAACAGTAGCTCCTGTGACTGTATCGCCTGTATCTTTTTCAACGGGCATACTTTCTCCCGTAATGACGGATTCATCAACCGTACAGTTTCCTTTGGTAATAATACCGTCTACAGGAATGACAGTTCCCTGTTTTACCACAACGATATCTCCTTGGATAACTTCACTGATGTCTATTTCCTGCAAGTTATTGTTTCGCAAGACAGTAGCAGTCTGTGGTCTTAAACTGATAAGTCTGGAAATAGCGTCTGTGGTTTTACGTTTGGCACGACTTTCCAGAAATTTTCCGAGAGTAATCAGGGTTAAAATCATTCCTGCGGATTCAAAATATAAGTTCATTGCATATTTTACCGCAATTTCAGGAACATGATGTCCGTATCCCCAGCCTATACGATAAATGGCAAAAATGCCGTAAATTACCGATGCTCCTGACCCTATGGCAATTAAAGAATCCATATTCGGGCTGAGATGAAAAAGGTTTTTAAATCCGTTTCTGAAATAATGGAAATTAATGAATATAATCGGAAGTACCAACAGAAATTGAGTAAAGGCAAAAGTCAGAGCATTGCCCTCTCCATGCAGAAAATTCGGTAACGGAAAACCTGCCATATGTCCCATAGAAAGATAAAACAACGGTATTAAAAATACCAGTGAAGCTATCAGACGTTGTTTGATTAACATAGTTTCATCATTGACAGCAATATTTTTTGATTTGTCATTGGTCTGATTTTTGCGGTTTGCTCCATAGCCTGCTTTTTCCACAGCAGAAATAATGTCTGATGAACTGACAACCTTCGGGTCATATTGTACTTCCATGGTATTTGTCAGCAGATTGACAGAAACATTTTCCATACCGTTTAGTCTGGCGACAGTCTTTTCCACTCTGGCACTGCAAGAGGCACAAGTCATTCCTGTAATGCAATACGTTTCTTTTTCCATACATTCACTCCTTTTTGCAATAGAATTAGTTTACGATAACTTTATTATAGTATTTTCCGAAAGTTTGTCAATAAATCGTTGGGATAAAAA
>CACYBZ010000158.1 GCA_902772795.1 uncultured Ruminococcus sp.
ATGTGATGTCCGCATAATTTCTGTGACGATTGGCAGACCTGTTTCCTTTCGGGCAATTTTCAGCAAATCCAGTCCTTCTGATTTCAGCCCCTGAAACGCATAGGGTGATGTTCTGGGCTTGAATGCTCCGCCCCGAAGCAGTGTAGCTCCTGACGCTTTGACATCTTTTGCTATCTGGACAATCTGTTCTTCACTTTCAACAGAACAAGGCCCTGCAATAATGTGCAGACTGCCGTCACCGATACTTACGGTGTCATTGATTTTGATGACGCTGTTTTCAGGGTGAAATTTGCGGTTGACTTTCTTATACGGTTCCTGTACCCGTTTGACACTTTCGACAATATCCTGTGCGTCAATATATTCAATATCAATATTGTGTGTGTCGCCAATCAGCCCCAGCACTGTGGACTGAATGCCGTCCCAACGGTTGACTGTGACATCATAGTCATTACACAGTTTTTCGGTAAAATGCTGAATCTGTTCGGGTGAGGTTGACGGTTTCAAGACAATAATCATTCAGTTTTCCTCCTGTTTTTTTTATGAGATAGCGTCTTTCATGGTTCTGATGTATGTTCCGATATGTTGCGGTGCATCTTTGCCGTATTGTTCCAGCCGTCTGACAATGGCAGACCCGACAATGACGCCGTCAGACAAATCCGCCATTTTCTTTGCCTGTTCTGGTGTGGAAATACCGAACCCGATAGCACAGGGAACATTTGTATTTTTGCGGATAATAGCCACAATCGAAGCCAGATCCGTATTGATTTCACTTCTGACACCCGTGACCCCAAGACTGGAAACAAGATAGATAAAGCCTTCCGCTTCTTCAGCAATTTTGCCGATACGGTTTTCTGAAGTGGGGGCAATGAGTGAAATCAATGTGACACCATACTTCTGACAGAACGGCTGAAATTCTTCTTTTTCTTCATACGGAATGTCGGGTAAAATCAGACCGTCAATACCGATTTCAGCACAGGTGGAAATAAATTTTTCTGCACCGTAGGAAAATACGACGTTGGCATATGTCATAAAGACCAGCGGAACAGTCACATCTTTTCTCAGTTCTCTGACAAATGCAAAGATTTTTGCGGTTTTGATACCACCGTTCAAAGCCCTGATGTTTGCTCCCTGAATCACAGGCCCTTCCGCAGTAGGGTCGGAAAAAGGAATACCCAGTTCTATCAAATCCGCACCGTTGGCAACGGCTGTACGGACTGCGGCTGCTGTGGTTTCCAGATCAGGGTCACCGCAGGTAATGAACGGGATAAATGCTTTACCGTTGGCAAATGCTTGTTGAATTCTATTCATGAATATTCTCCCCTCTGTAACGTGCGATAGATGCACAGTCTTTGTCACCTCTGCCCGAAACGGTAACCACAATGATTTGCTGTTTATCCATTGACGGAGCAATTTTCATAGCGTGTGCCAGTGCATGAGAAGATTCAATGGCGGGAATAATGCCTTCCGTTCGGGAAAGATATTCAAAGGCACATACCGCTTCGTCATCAGTGACTGCCACATATTCCGCTCTGCCGATGTCATGCAGATAAGCGTGTTCAGGGCCTACTCCGGGATAATCCAGACCTGCCGAAATCGAATAGACAGGAGCAATCTGACCGTCCTCGTCCTGACAGAAATAGGACTTCATACCGTGGAAAATTCCTAACTTACCTGTGGAAATGGTTGCCGCTGTTTCCCATGTGTCTATACCTCGTCCTGCCGCTTCGCAACCGATAAGACGGACATTTTCATCTTGGATAAAGTGGTAGAAACTGCCGATAGCATTTGAACCGCCTCCCACACAGGCAATGACGGCATCAGGTAATCGGTTTTCTTTGGCGAGTATCTGTTCTTTGATTTCTTTGGAAATCACCGACTGAAAATCACGGACAATGGTAGGGAACGGGTGAGGCCCCATTACCGAACCAAGACAATAGTGGGTATCAGAAATTCGGGTTGTCCATTCACGCATCGCTTCGCTGACAGCGTCTTTGAGTGTGGCTGTCCCTGTTTTTACGGGAATGACTTCTGCACCAAGCAGACGCATTCTGTATACATTGAGTGCCTGACGTCTGGTATCTTCTTCTCCCATGAATACGACACATTCCATGCCCATGAGTGCCGACGCCGTAGCAGTAGCAACACCATGCTGACCTGCTCCCGTTTCGGCAATCAGACGTGTCTTTCCCATTTTTTTGGCAAGCAATGCCTGTCCGAGTACATTGTTGATTTTGTGAGCCCCCGTATGATTCAGGTCTTCACGTTTCAGGTATATTTTTGCTCCGCCGAGATGTTTTGTCATTTTTTCGGCGTAGTACAGTCTTGACGGTCTGCCTGCGTAGTCGTTGAGCAGTGCCGTGAGTTCCTGATTGAATTGGGGGTCGTTTTTATAGTGATTGTAGGCTTCTTCCAGTTCAATCACTGCATTCATCAGCGTTTCGGGAATGTACTGTCCCCCGTGTACGCCGAATCTTCCGTTGGGATTTGTCATATCAACTTTCCTTTCTGACGGTACTGACAAATGCCGTCATTTTATTGTTGTCTTTTTTGCCGTCTGTTTCCACGCCTGAACTGACATCTACCGCATAAGGGTGCAGATAGCTTACCGCTTCGGCGACATTTTCCGTATTCAGTCCGCCTGCCAGAAAATAGGGTCGCTGTATCTGAGCAAGAAAATGCCAGTCGAATGTTCTGCCGTCGCCCTTACCGCCGTCAAGCAGAATGAAATCAGCAGTGGATTTTTCTGCACGGCGGATATCTTCGGCACAACCGATGACAAATGCCTGAATAATCGGTTTGTCGGTAACGGTTCTCAGCTTTTGCAGATAACTTTCATTTTCATTGCCATGAAGTTGTATCATATCCACAATGCCGAGTTGTACGGTCAAGGCGATATTGTCAATCGTTTCGTCAAGAAATACGCCTACTGTCTGAATGGTGGGGTCAAGTCTGTTACGGAGGGCTTTTGCTGTCTGAAAAGAAACATACCGTTTGCTTCGTCTGGCAAATACAAATCCGATATAGTCAGGCTTGATGACATTGACGGCTTCGATGTCCTGTATACGGGATAATCCGCAAAGTTTTACTTTTGTCATGATAATCCCCGCAGTTCGTTGAGTTTCTGCCGTTTGTTTTCGGCTTTCATGAGCGTTTCGCCAATCAGTACCGCATCGACACCGATATTCCGCAAAGCCTGAACATCGTCTGCCGTCTGTATTCCGCTTTCCGAAACGAACAGAATATTTTTGGGAATGTTGTTTCGGAGTCTTCGGCTGTTTTCCGTGTCAACCGAAAAGTCTTTCAGATTGCGGTTGTTCACACCGATGATTCTTGCCCCGACAGCCAATGCGGACTGTATTTCTGTTTCGTTATGTGTTTCTACCAGTGCAGACAATCCCAGTTCGTCACAGATGGCGATATACTCTTTAAGTTGCTGTTCGGAAAGAAGGGATACAATCAGCAGTACCGCTGACGCTCCCAGTAATTTCGCTTCGTAAATCATGTATTCATCAACGGTGAAATCTTTACGCAGACAGGGAATATGTACTGTTTCGGCAATTTCTTTGAGATATTCGTTTTTTCCCAGAAACCATTTTGGTTCTGTCAGTACCGATATACAGTCCGCTCCTGCCGTTTCATACTCTTTGGCGATTTGCCGATACGGAAAGTCAGGGGCAATCAGTCCTTTGGACGGGGACGCTTTTTTACATTCGCAGATAAAAGCAATGTCAGGTTTCCGCAGTGCATTTTCAAAGGAAAAATTCCCTTTCGGCATGGCAAATGACAGTCGTCGGATTTCTTCTGACGAAATATGCTGTTTTGCTGTTTCACACCGTTCTACGGCATGACAGGCAAGCTGTTCCAGAATGGTCATGCTTCTTCCTCCGGACGGTTGCTGACTTCAATGAGCTTGTTGAGGGTAGCCGTTGCCTTTCCTGAATCTATCAATTCTTCGGCGAGGGCAATACCTTGTCTGAGGTCTGAGGCTTTTCCGCCGATGTACAGTGACGCTCCTGCATTGAGCAATACGGCATTACGTTTATGTCCTTGCTTTCCGGAAAGAATATCCCGTGTAATCTGTGCATTGTCTGAGGGAGTTCCACCTTTCAGGTCGTCCTTGCAGCAACGCTGAAATCCGAAATCTTCAGGCTTGATGATATAGGATTTGAACCAGCCGTCTTTGATTTCGCAGATTCGGGTAGGGGCACTGAGTGAAATTTCGTCCAGTTTGTCTGTACCGTAGACAACCATACCACGTCTGACACCGAGGTTGATGAGTACCTGTGCGAGCGGTTCAACAAGATATTCGTCATAGACACCGAGCAGCTGCATGGAGGGGGAAGCGGGATTGGTAAGAGGGCCAAGAATGTTGAATACGGTACGGAAACCGAGTTCACGGCGGATAGCACCGACATATTTCATTGAAGTATGATATTTCTGAGCAAAGAAAAAGCACATACCGACTTCGTTGAGTAATTCCACACAGCGTTTCGGACTCTGGTGGATATTGACCCCCAATGCTTCCAGACAGTCTGCTGTACCGCTGCTGGAAGAAGCGGCACGGTTGCCGTGTTTGGCAACTTTCATACCGCCTGCAGCGGCAATAAGTGCAGATGTTGTGGAAATATTGAAACTGTGGGCATTGTCACCGCCTGTGCCGACAATTTCAAAAACGTCCATTCCTGTTTCTACTTTGACAGCGTGATTTCTCATTGCTGCCGCACAACCCGCAATTTCATCTGTTGTTTCCGCTTTGGCACTCTTTGTGGAAAGTGCCGCAAGAAAAGCGGCGTTCTGTGTGGGTGATGTTTCGCCGTTCATGATTTCGTTCATCACGGCATAGGCTTCCTTGTAGGTCAAATCCTGTTTACTGACAATTTTTACAATGGCTTCTTTAATCATTTTTATTTATCCTTTCTGTAACCGCTGATAAAGTTCAACAGCATGGTTTTGCCGTAAGGTGTCATAATGGATTCGGGGTGGAACTGTACACCGAAAACAGGATATTGTGTATGTTCAACCGCCATAATTTCTCCGCTGTCGGTCTGTGCTGTAACGTGCAGACAATCAGGAACAGTATTTTCCTCTGCCACCAAAGAATGATAACGGGCAACCGCCGTTCTTTCGGGACAGCCGACAAACAACGGACATTCCGTATCAAGACGGACTTCGCTTTGTTTGCCGTGCATAAGCTGTCGGGCATAGGTAATTGTCGCACCGAATACCGCACAGATTGCCTGATGTCCCAGACAGACTCCTAAAATCGGGATTTCTTTTCCCAGTTCTCTGACAACGTCCATAATGATTCCTGCGTTTTCAGGTCTGCCCGGTCCGGGAGAAAGAATAATTTTTTCGGGGTGAAGCTGACGGATTTCTTCTGTTGTCATTTCATCGTTGCGGATAACCCGAATATCAGGTTCAATTTCGCCGATGTACTGGTAAAGATTATAGGAAAAGCTGTCATAGTTATCTATAAGTAAAATCATACTTCTTCCTCCTGTGC
>CACYBZ010000159.1 GCA_902772795.1 uncultured Ruminococcus sp.
ACTTTGTAAAGTGTGTTAATTGACAATACTTTGTGGTGAGTGTATAATTACACCATAAGGTGGTGTGTTTCGACACTGTTTTTACCGAAAATAATTTTTCTTGGTGAAAGAAGGTACTGGTTTCGGGGATTAGTGGTTATGTGTTTTTGAGAGTGTTGTTTAAGACGATGCGTAACCTTTGATATGGTATTGCAGATATGTGTCGAGATACATAAAGGTAGCAAAAACAGAATCCGAATGGTTATGATGATTGATTGAAAGCGAGGACATCTTATGTGCGGAATTGTAGGATTTATTGGAAAGAAACAGGCAGCACCGGTGTTATTGGATGGTCTGGCAAAGTTGGAATATCGGGGTTATGATTCTGCCGGACTTGCTATTCGTAATGGTAATGAGCTGGCAGAGGTTGTAAAGTCTCAGGGACGCTTGAAAATATTAGCAGAGAAAACCGATAACGGAAATGCACTTGTCGGGACCTGCGGTATTGGTCATACCCGTTGGGCTACTCATGGCGAACCGAGCAGAACGAATGCCCATCCTCATGTCAGCGGAAACTGCACTGGCACAGGTTCTGGTCAGGTTGAGTCCGAAGTTGTGGGTGTGCATAACGGTATCATTGAGAACTTCACAGAACTTAGGGAGAAGCTTCTCAAGCATGGATACACTTTTTATTCGCAGACAGATACAGAAGTAGTCATCAAGCTGGTGGATTATTATTATAAGAAATATACTCATGATCCGCAGGAAGCTATTGCAAAAACGATGGTCAGGGTAAGAGGTTCGTATGCTCTTTGTCTTATGTTCAAGAGTTATCCGGGTGAAATTTGGGTCGCAAGAAAAGACAGCCCGATGATTATCGGAATTGCTGACGGGGAGACCTATGTTGCCTCAGATGTACCGGCAATTCTTAAATACAGCCGTAATGTTTATTATATCGGCAACCTTGAAATGGCAAAGCTGACTGAAGGTACAGCGACTTTCTACAACCTTGATGGGGATCAGATAGAAAAAGAGCTTACAGAGATAAAGTGGAATGCTGAATCTGCCGAAAAGGGCGGCTATGAGCATTTCATGATGAAAGAAATCCATGAACAGCCGAGAGCTGTCGCCGACACAATTCATTCTGTTATCAAGGATAACAAGATTGACCTCAGTTCCATAGGTCTTGAAGAAGAGCAGATAAAGAATATTTCTCAGATATATATAGTGGCTTGCGGTTCTGCTTATCATACGGGAGTTGTTACTCAATATGTTATGGAGGATCTGGCAAAGATACCGGTTCGTGTGGAACTTGCATCAGAATTCAGATACAGAAAGCCGCTGCTGGATAAAAATGGCTTAGTCATCGTCGTAAGTCAGTCCGGTGAAACAGCTGATACACTGGCAGCACTACGGCTTGCGAAAGACAAGGGAATTAAAACACTGGCAATTGTCAATGTTGTTGGCAGTTCTATTGCCCGTGAGGCGGATAATGTATTTTATACATTGGCTGGACCGGAAATAGCAGTTGCAACAACAAAGGCTTATTCAACACAGCTTATTGCGGGATATATTCTTGCCATGCAGTTTGCACTGGTAAGAAATGAGATAGATGAGGACAAACTTGCACAACTCATTACAGAACTCAGAACCATACCTCAGAAGATAGAGAAGATTCTTGAAGATAAAGAAAGAATGCAGTGGTTTGCGGCAAAGCAGGTGAACGCTCAAGATGTATTTTTCATTGGCCGTGGTATTGATTATGCAGTTTGTCTTGAAGGTAGTCTGAAGATGAAAGAGATTTCTTATGTTCATTCAGAGGCTTATGCAGCAGGCGAACTCAAGCATGGAACAATCAGTCTTATTGAAGATGGGACATTGGTTATCAGCGTACTGACACAGAGTTCTTTATATGAGAAAACAGTCAGCAATATGGTGGAGTGTAAGAGCCGTGGAGCTTACTTGATGGGTCTTACAACATATGGTCATTATGGAATAGAAGACACGGCAGATTTCACGGTTTACATTCCGAAGACAGACGAGCATTTTGCGGCAAGTCTGTCGGTGGTTCCGCTGCAACTGATGGGTTATTATCTGTCGGTTTCGAGAGGACTGGACGTGGATAAGCCAAGAAATCTTGCAAAGAGTGTGACGGTGGAATAATATGGATAATACATTTCAATCTCCAATAAAAAAAGGAAGGTTTAAACTCCTTAATACATATGTTAACGCTGTTTCAATGGACGAAACAATCAGCATGGTTGAAAAAATCATTGAAAAGCGTGTTCCTACACAGCATGTTGTTATTAATGCATCAAAAGTAAATCTGATGGAAAATGATACTGAGTTAAGACGAATCGTCAATTCTTGTCCGTTAATCAATGCAGATGGAGCATCGATAGTTTGGGCAGCAAAACGACTGAATGTTCCGTTGGAATTGAGGGTAACCGGGTGTGATTTGTTTCAAGAACTCGTAAAAGTAGCAGCTGAAAAAGGATATAAGATATATCTTTTTGGGGCAAAAGAAGAAGTTGTAAAGAGAGTTAAAGAAATATTTGAAGAGAAATATCCAACGATAAAAATTGTAGGATACAGAAACGGATATTTTACGGAGAAAGACGAGCCTGAAATAGTTAGCGATATGGCAAATTCTGATGCAGATATGATGTTCGTTGCCTTTTCTTCACCAAAAAAAGAATATTGGGTCAACAAGTATCTGAAAGATATTAATATTCCGTTTGTAATGGGTGTTGGAGGCAGTTTTGATGTTGTTGCAGGGGTTACAGAAAGAGCACCTAAGTGGATGCAGGAGCATGGAATGGAATGGTTTTATCGTTTTATACAAGAGCCCAGAAGAATGTGGAAACGCTATATTGTTGGCAATTTTAAATTTGTCGCCTTAACATATAAATATAAATTCAAATCAAAAAAAAATAACAAAATCAGGAGAAAAAGACAATGGTTAATGTAATCGGTTTAGGATATATAGGTTTGCCTACAGCACTTATGATGGCTTCTCACGGAGTGGAAGTTATCGGAACAGACTACAATAAAGAATTGGTAGCAACTTTGAATGCCGGCAGAACAACATTTAAAGAGGAAGGTCTGGATGAACTTTTCAATAATGCTGTAAAAGCGGGTATAAAATTTACCACCGAATATCAGGTTACGGATACATATATTGTTTCAGTTCCGACACCTTATGATAAGTTCAGCAAAAAAGTTGACGCTTGCTATGTTGTTTCTGCAATAAGAGATGTAATGAAAGTTTGCCCCAAAGGAGCTACCGTTGTTGTTGAATCTACTGTATCTCCGGGAACTATAGACAGGTTTGTTAGACCTGCCGTAGAAGATGCGGGATTTGTTATTGGAAAAGACATCAATCTTGTTCATGCACCGGAGAGAATTATTCCGGGAAATATGGTTTTTGAGCTTCTTCACAACAACCGTACAATCGGTGCAGATGACAGAAATATAGGAGAAAAAGTTAAGGCGTTATACTCATCATTCTGTCAAGGTGAGATAGTAGTAACCGATATTCGTACTGCTGAGATGACAAAGGTAGTAGAAAATACTTTCAGAGCTGTCAATATTGCTTTTGCAAACGAACTTGCTAAAATTTGCCGTCATGACAATATGGACGTATATGAAATAATTCGTATTTGCAATATGCATCCTCGTGTAAATATTTTGCAACCGGGTCCTGGTGTAGGTGGTCATTGTATTTCTGTTGATCCGTGGTTTCTTGTTGGTGACTATCCGAGTCTTGCAAAGGTTATTGATGAATCAATGAAGACAAATGATGCTATGCCTGATTTCGTTCTTAACCGTATCTATGAAATTATGAAAGAAAAAGGTCTTTCGGACATAGGACGTGTCGGACTCTATGGCCTGACCTATAAAGAAAATGTTGATGATATGCGTGAATCACCTACATTGCAGTTATTGGAAAGTCAGCAACGTCATCTGGCATCGGGATTGAAGGTATATGATCCTTTCATCAAAAAAGATGTTGTTGCCAATCAGTATCATAACCTTGATGAGTTTATTGATTCCGTTGATTTAGTGGTTATTATGGTAAAACACAATGAGATAAAAGAAAATGTTGAAAAACTTTTAGGAAAAGTGGTTCTGGATTGTCATAATATCATTGCTCTTCCTGAAGTATATCATATTTAGTTATCAATACAGTTTAGGAGTATAACATGAAGAAAGTAATGTTGGTATTCGGCACAAGACCGGAGGCAATAAAAATGTGTCCGCTTGTTAATGAACTGAAGACCAGAAAAACAATAGAAACAATAGTATGTGTAACAGGGCAACACCGACAGATGTTGGATCAGGTATTGAAAACTTTTAATGTTGTTCCTGACTATGATTTATCTGTTATGAAAGAGCGTCAGACACTTTTTGATGTGACAACAAATATTCTGAATCAGATAAAAGATATTTTGGTAGAGGCTAAACCGGATGTGGTATTAGTACACGGAGATACTTCAACGACATTTGTTACAGCGTTGGCTTGTTTTTATCTTCAGATTCCTGTTGGTCATGTTGAAGCCGGACTCAGAACTTACAATATCTATTCACCATACCCGGAGGAGTTTAACCGACAGGCTGTCGGAATAATCAGTAAATATCATTTTGCTCCGACAAAGATTGCGGAAGAACACCTGCTCAAAGAAGGTAAAGACGCAGCAAATATTTTTGTTACAGGAAATACTGTTATTGATGCAATGAAACATACGGTAACAGAAAATTATCACCATTCCGAATTGGATTGGGTTGGTGATGATCGTATGATTTTTATTACAGCACATAGAAGAGAAAACCTTGGTGAGCCAATGCACAATATGTTTCGGGCAATCCGCAGAGTACTTAATGAACATCCTGATGTAAAGGCAATTTATCCCATACATATGAATCCGGTTGTAAGAAAAGCTGCAGATGAA
>CACYBZ010000160.1 GCA_902772795.1 uncultured Ruminococcus sp.
CGCAGTGAAGGGTCTTAAAAAAGATTCCTCACTTCGTTCGGAATGACAAATATTTGTGCAATTTTTCAAATTTGCTCATTTATAGCATTGAAAATTACAGAACAGAACAAGGCAGTTATCGGGAGAAATTTCCGATAACTGCCTTTAACTTTTGTGCGGGGAACTGCTCAGGCAGATTTTTTTATCTGTCAGACAAAAAAATCTGAAAGGATTTCTGCCATCTTTTGTATATGTTTCTGTGATAACGTCTGATGTATACCAACGAAAAATGTATGTTCTGCCATTTCGTGTGCCGAGCAATAAACTTTGTCTGAAATATGAGAAAAGGCTTTCTGTTCGTTGGTGACACCGCCCATAAGTGTTCTGATTTCCAGTTTCTTTGCAGAAAAATAAGCATAGGCTTCCTGTACCGCCATTCCATTTTTCATTCTTATCGGAAATACGAACAGTGACCCTCCTGTCATCGGGTGCGGAAAAACTTCTATGCTTTTCTTTTGTGACAGTGCCTCAAGTAAAATACGGTAGTTATTTTTACGCATATCTTCATATTCATCAAATCTTTCCAACTGCCATCTGCCAAAACAGGCATTCAGTTCCGAGATTTCAACATTGACACCTGTTCTTTCATAGGTAAACTGGTGTGCAGGCCCTTGCGGATTTGTACAAAGTGTCGGGTCTATATGACATTTACAGGCTCTTCCCCAATGGCTTATACTGTCAACCAACAGATGGTCGTCCTTGTTGAGAGTGATTACTGCTCCTCCCCCATAAGAAGACAAATGATGCGGGTGATAAAAAGACCATGTTGTAATATCTCCATAAGTAAAATACTGTCTGCCGTCACTGTCACGCAAATCAATGGTTTCACAAGCGTCCTGCAGAATATAACAGCCATTCTTTCGGGCAATATCGACAATACATTCCATTTTTGACGGAAATCCCAGAAAATGAGTAGGTACTATCAACGATACACCTTCGATATTTTCCGCCAGTTTTTCCACGTCCATATTAAATCCGTTTTTTTCCACATCAACGATTTTCACGGTAAAACCGGCAAGAAGCAATGCACTTACCGTTGTAGGAAACGTAAACGCTGAAATCACTGCTGTAAGTGGCTTGTTGTTTTTTCTTATCTTCTCCGCCATGGCAAGACAGGCAACAAGATTCGCAGATGAACCACTGTTGACAAGAGAAATATACGGAACAGCAAATTTCTCACTCAATTCTCTGGCAAACAGACCGATGTTTCTTCTCGGCTCCCTGATATTTTCTTCAAGATATTTTCCGAAACCAATGGCAGAAATGTTTCCCGTACACGGATATAAATACTTCATTTTCTACTCTCCTTTTTTTCCTGCAATAAGGTATTGCTCTTTGTGATATGCCGACCAGAACAATGACGCAACTGCTCCATAATATTTAAACCCTTGTCTTGTCAGATAACAGATGTCGTTTTCTATGCTGACATATCCGTTTTTCCTTAAAAAATCAAATTCCTGACGATAAAACGCAAACGGGTGACACTGCAGTATATTTTCCAGTACGCTGACAGAAAACCTTCCGCTATACAGCGAAATACAAACATATTTTGCTCCTATTTCATCAGGCGGTAACTTATAGCAGTCCTCTACACCGATATGTCGGAAACTTGGCATATGACGGCTTTTCGATGATTTCAGAATATTGTAGGAAATCCCCTGACGTGACATGGACTGTGCAGATATTCCCAGTCCCTTATAGGGCAATCCAAGAAACATTCTGGAATACAGATACGATGAAACCCCTTCGTCATTCCTGAATGAAAATGTATTCTGTCCGAAATGCCCTTTATATCCTAATCGTATCAGTCCGTCATAGAGGATTTCATACTGCCTGAAAAGACTTTCCCTGCTGACTGCCGTATGAGAAAGATTGTTTCTGTTATACCGCATTTCATACAGTGTTACCTGTTCAGGGTTCAGAACCCGTATGGCATACAAGGTATTTTTCAGCATGATTTCCGTCTGTTCATTGAAACCATACATAATATCAATATTCATTACTTTGATATTATTTTTTCTGATTTCGGCTGTAAGTTTTTCCATCTGTGCCAACGAAGGATTTTTTCTTTCCATATTTTCCATCAGTTGCCTGTCATATACCTGTATACCCGTACTGACACGCTCAATAGAATGTTCGGCAATCAGACGGATTTTTTCTTCATCAAGTGCCGAAAAACTGAATTCCATACTGGAAATAAAATGTTTGTCGTGGGGATATCTTTCTCTTACTGATGAAATGTGGTCAAGCAGACGGTTAAAAGGTTCTGTAGCAAGTGCAGTCGGTGTTCCTCCGCCGATATCCAGCCCATAGAGTTTATCCAGAGGGTGACTCTGAAAAAATTCTTCTGCCTGAGTGATGAGCTTGTCAATATAGAACTGCTGGTCAGCCTC
>CACYBZ010000161.1 GCA_902772795.1 uncultured Ruminococcus sp.
AATATCCTCTTTACGTTTTCCGATTTCTCCTTCTTTCATTTCATTGTAGTATAGCAAAAAGGGAATTTTCACTTGAGAATTTACAATAGTATTGATAATAAGTGCAAAGTTTGGATAATCCTGAGGAAATGGTTTCCACTTATCAATAGATACTTTAGATCTTTTTAATTCAACAATTTTTTCTATCTTATTTGCTCTATATCTCACCATATCTAAATCAGATACTGTGATATCTCCTAAATTCGCTCTTTGCCAATCGTGATAAGGACTTGATGTATATTGATTTACAGGCTTTCTTGCGGTTCCCGGCTCAACAACACCATACTTTTCAAATAAATCTCTTAATTGGTCATAAGTTATCTTTTCCCAGTGTTTAACAGATTGCAAAACAAAAACTTCTTTACTATTTGTCATAAAACGAACACATATGAAAGGCAATTTTAATTGTACTGCAATCTTATATGCCAAATTAACGTTTTCTTTTTCATTGTTTGACATATTATTGATATCTATATTATCGACCTTATTTACAAGAGCCAATATTTTAGGAACACTTCTTGCGTTTCCGTATAACAAAAGCCAATTATTTTCCACTGAAAAGCAGTAGCCTAAATTCTTTTTCACCACATAATCGTATATTGCATTTCCATTATAATTTGGCATAATCAAAGCCTCCAAGTTTCAGATAAATTTTCCATTAGAATTTGCATATTTAAAACCTTTCAAACAAAGTTTACCAAATTTCTCCTGCTTCTCTTAATTCAAAATCAAAGTAATAATCAGGTATTATGTAGGAATCGTGATTATTTATAAGTTGTTCCTGCGAATTGGAGAGAAGCACGTCCTGATTAATAAATACAGCTTTCAAATCTTCGAAAACATCAATATTTTTCTCAAATTCATCCATATCTTCATCACTCATAATTATTACATATTTCTTATTATCAACTTTGACACCATATTCAAGTTGTATCATTTCAACGATGTGCGCCAACAAATCATCATAGAGTTCATCGCTGTTCTTTGCAACAAAGTCAGTTTTGTAATATTTTAAATTTGCTGGAATACCTTGAGAATACTCACTGCCATCGTTTCTTTTACCTGTAATAACTGTTTTTATACGTGGGTATGTTACATTTTTACATATTTCGTTATCGTTGTTCGTGCATAAAATAAAATAACGGTTACCGTTATCTGCTTTGTTCATTTCCAATATAGCTTGTCCTGTGGTACCTGAGCCAGCAAAAAAGTCGAGAAACAATTTGGCATTAGGTTGTATGCAAGAGCAAACATATATTGCTTCACTGACTGGTTTAGGATATTCGAACTCAACACCTAAATTTGCGAGTAAATCATCGGCACTATCAGCATTTTCATAAATAGAAGGAACATTTTCATACATATTTTCATCAAGATAATATTTTCTCTCCGGTTGTTTAGTTTCATCGGTACCAAAAATTATGCGTTCTTGTTCCATAAGCTTTTTCATTGTAGCCGGAGGGTTTCTCCAACCTCTTTCCGGAACTGGACAAGGTTTGTGGGTTACAGGATGAATTAATGGAATAAAATAATCATCAGGTGCTTTCTTTTTATTGGGCCAAGCCATTGACACGCCACGATAAATTCTTCCTTTATCATCTATAAATTTATATGCTTTTTCTCCATTCGAAAAACGCTGTTTTGAAAGCCAGTTTTGAAATTCTTTGTTTATCAATTTTAAATCATATTTAACATAAAAGTCTTTTTTTATTTCAGCACTATAATCAAAAGGCTTAATAGCAGCAAGTACATCCTCTGGAATCGATTTTTTCCCCAATTTCTTAAATAATTTTTTAGCCTTATTAATCATAATTTCTGCATTTATTTTCTTTCTAATACAAACATTGCTATTCGCAAAAAAAGCTGTGCGATTTTTACAAAAGCAAAAAATAGTTTCGTGCATTGCAGAAATTCCTAATGAATCTCCTTTTGGATTTTGCTTATTCCATATAATTTCACCAATGTTATTTTCCTCACCAAATATTTCTTGTAGTAAGCACATCAACGTGTACGATTCGTGCTCATCTATATTAACAATAATTACTCCGATATTGGAAAGTAGATTCTTTGCAATTTTTAACCTTTTTTCCATAAAAGAAAGCCATTTTGAATGTTTATATCCATCTTCATCTACAACAAAATCGTCATCGTACTTAAAATCTTTTTTTCCACGATTATATGGCGGATCTATATAAATAACATCAATTTTACCTTTGTGAGTTTTTTCCAGCAATCTTAATGAATGAAGATTGTCACCTTCGAGTAGGAAATTAAAATCTTCACTATCAGGATTACATATAATTTCTCGTTCCTTATCCTCAGTAAATACGGGAATATGCGTTTGCATTTTCACATCCACTTCTTCCTCGTGCTGTTCCCATACAAGTCCGTATTTCTTAGAAGTAAGTTCTCGTTCTATCTGATTGATTGCAATCAACGACTCATCATCGCTATGCTGCGCTTTCAGTTTTTCAAGAAAGACAAGCATCTTCTCTCTCTTGATTTGTGATAAATTAGCCATAACAGCCTCCGTTATACTTCAAAATCTCGTTTTTCCTTTTTATTCAGGCAAAGGTAATTCAAATAGCAGTTCTGACATTTTTCCTTGCCACACTTTCTCGGCA
>CACYBZ010000162.1 GCA_902772795.1 uncultured Ruminococcus sp.
ATTGTATCATAAATTTCTGAAAATATCTACCATTTTACTTGATTTTATGATATATTTATAAGGCTGTTGATTTTCAGTAATCACACATATTTCACCAAATTAAGAGAGGTGCATACCATATATGAAAAATACAATGTTCTATTATAGTGTCGGGGCTTTGCTGTATTGTCCTGCGAACAATTACAAAATCGTGAATTCCATTGTCAACGAAAAATTCGGAAAAAATTTTTCGCTTGCCCTTTGTCTTGAAGATACCATCAGTGACAACTGTGTCGCCGAAGCCGAAAGTATCCTTGTCACTTCTTTGAAAAGTATTCACAAAGAAAGAGCTGTCAGGGAGTTTTTTTTGCCGAAAATTTTCATCAGAGTCAGAAATGCTCCGCAAATGATTGATTTGGTCAAACGTCTGGGAAAAGTCAGCGAAATCGTTACGGGCTTTATTTTTCCGAAATTCTGTCTGGAAAACGCTGATGAGTATATTTCTGCTGTACTGAATATCAATCTGGAACGGCGGACACCGTTTTATTTTATGCCCATTTTTGAACATTCTTCCATTATCCATCTGCAGAACAGGTATGAAATTCTGTACCGCCTGAAAGCCAAACTGGACAGAGTAGAAAATCTGGTTCTGAATATTCGGGTAGGCGGTAATGATTTGTGTCATATTTTCGGATTCAGAAGAAGTGCCACACAGTCCATACACGATATCAGACCCATTTCTTCCATATTTTCAGATATTATCACTGTGTACGGAGCAGATTATGTGATATCCGCTCCCGTATGGGAATATTACAACGGCGACAACTGGGATTCAGGTATGGAACAGGAAATTATGCAGGACAAGTTGTGCGGATTTGTCGGAAAAACAGTAATTCACCCTAAGCAGATAGCGGTTGTCAACAATGCCTACAAGGTAACGCAAAAGGATCTGGACGATGCGTTATCCATATTGAAATGGAACAAGCACACCAACGCTCTTGTTTCGGGCAGTGTAACAAAAGAACGTATGAACGAATTCAAGACACATTCCAACTGGGCATTGAAAACAGTAATGTTATCCAGAGTTTTCGGCGTAGTGTAAGTTTAAGGGCTCCGCCCTTAAAAATCCTGCAAGGGGCTCCGCCCCTTGACCCCGCCAACTTTTGGATACGTTTAAGGGCTCCGCCCTTAAAAATCCTGCAAGGGGCTCCGCCCCTTGACCCCGCCAACTTTTGAAAAAGTTGGACAAAACTTTTTAGGGCAAAATTTGCATATGCAAATTTTGGAAAAGAGTATCAGAATGTCAGCAACATATGAATATGTACAATACCGTCTTCCAGATATTCATTGGATATCTGACGAAAGCCGACTTTCTCATAAAATTTTTTGGCATAAAGCTGAGCACCGATTTTGATTTTATCGGTGCTGTACTTTTCTTTGGCGAATCGTATCCCCTCACGCAGAATAGTTTCGCCGTAACCTTTTCCACGCTCTGTGGTGATAACTCTGCCGACAGATACTTCTTCATAAGAAATGCCTTTATCCAGAATCCGCAGATAGGCTTTGATATCACCGTTTTCTTCCAGCCACATATGATAGGCACAGATATCTTTACCGTCTATTTCCTGATACGGACATTGTTGTTCCACAACAAAGACTGCTACTCTTGCCTGTAAAATACGATAAAGTTCGTATGGGGTAAGTTCATCAAATTTTTTGACAAATAAATTCATTTCATTTTTCCTCACAGTTTCAGACATCGGCTATCTTCTGAATAATGCCGACACATTTATAATGGTGCAACGGGTAAGTTTCGACAGGTACGTTTTTTTCTTCCGCAAGCCTGATGATATGGGCAAGTTCGGTATTATCGGTATGCTGACTGTCAATCAGAATTCTTGACGGCAAACGACGTAACAATACCCTTGTGGTTTCTCCTATTCCCGGCTTGACAAGATTGATATCCTCTATCCCGAATGTTTCCGCAATGGTACGGACTTCATCAATCCCCAGACCCTCAACGGGGATTTCTGTTTCAGCTTCGGATTGAAAAATGAATTTCTTCTCTATTGTGTCAATGAATTCATAGGATAAATCGTTGTCTTTCAGTTCTCCGTAATAGACCGCTCCATGAAAATCATTTTTCCCTATAATGTCATCTCTGAGAAATGTTCGGCTGACAAGTCCTGATACTGTACAGTTCAGACAGGAACTCGGAATTAAAATATCCTGATGTGTTCCACAGAGTTCTGTTACATTGGCAGGGTCAGCAATAACTCCTATCTCTGATGATACACCCTCATAATTGGCAATCTGCTTTTTCAGCTCGTTCAGAATTGCCCCTTTTCCTATCCAGCCATCGATAAAAAGCAGGTCTTGTGGGTTATACCGTTGCAACAGATATCGCATGGCATTGTTATCAATTCCCCGCCCCCGTATAATGGATATAGAATAATGGGGAATGTCAATATGATATTTCATTCGGATATACCGCTTGATTAAAATACCGATTGGTATTCCCGCTCTCGCCAGCGATACAATAACAACATTCTTTCCTTTTTTCTGCATGATTTTATCGCATAATCTTCCTGTGGCAAGGGCAACAGGTTCGGCAAATTTTCGGAGTGCTTCACGATATACCTGCATATATTTTTCGGTTGGTACGTATTCTATCGGCAACATTTCGCAATAGTGTTTTCCCGACTGTATGAGTTTTTCTCTTTCTGCGGTGGACTGCGGTTTCACCATGCCTGTGATATCTTTCAACAGCAAAATAACATCTTGTTCGGAATAGGAACTTCTCACCTCACGGACACCACCTTACTACACTGATTTCTGTATTCCCTTTTTCTGCAAGAGCATTGACCAACGTATACAAACCCAGATGACTTTTATTTCTGCTGTCGGTGATAATCATAACATCGTCATATTTATCAAGATTGTAGATATATGTTGTTCGGTCGTCGTCATACAGACTTTTCAGCGTAAATCTTTCGTGCAGAGGATAATTTTCCTCGTGGCTTACCGCTATCGGACTTCTTGTTGTGGAATGACATCTGACAGTATTGTCTTGTTTCTGCAACTCATTTGCTACATACAATGACGGATACATAAATTCTTCTGTTCCTAAAACAAGAATGTTTTTCTGATGAAAGCGGAAAATCTGATTTATCTGTTGCCACAAAACATCACACACTGTCTGATAACTTTGTCCTTCCGTCAGACATCTTGCATTGATATAACCGCTGACAACATATTCCTTGACAACAATTTCGGGTTTTCGGGTCTGACAAGGATAGTATTTTCCGTCACCGACAAATTTTTCTGCAATTTCTGTATAGTGTGTGTGGTCTGTCTTGACAAGGTAATGCAACTCAATATTGCGTTCTGCATAAATTTCAAGTGAATTTTTATCCATACCGTTCAGTATGGACGCTACTGAAAATTGTACCGTTTTACCGTAATTCCGTTCAAGAATATTGATGATATTAAGAATGGTATTACCTGTTGTGACTTCATCTTCCGCAAAGACAATTCTGTCAATGTTGCCCATGACTTTTTCAACATCGTTTTTTACCAGTTTCTGTTCCGTGGCGTGACTGTGTATCTCCGAAAAAAACAGATAATCTGCACCGTCAATAACTTCTCTTGTGGTCTGCATATAGTAACTGTCAAGATATACTGCTATTGCCGACCCTATCGCTGTCGCCGTTTCACAGAAACCAACCACTAACAATTTTTCATTCGGATAAGCTGTTTTCACCTTTTCGGCAAGTGCGTTGAACATCGCAAAGGATTTCTCTGCACTGACGGGAATGTGTTTTCCCTGCAACGCATTGACAACCAGATATTTTCTTTTATTATTGTTTTCTCTTTTGGCAATTCTTACTATGGTTTCTTCTGTATACATCTTTACTCCATGCTTTCTTCATCGTATTTTGTCAGGAAATGGTCTGCATTATCATAAAATATCTTCTTTAACAGACTTTCATTATAGTTCTCCGACAAAAGATAGTTGTAAAACTCGCCGATACTCTGTACCCCTCTGATACATTCAGGCATTTCCGCACCGTCAAAGTCACTGCCAAGACTGATATGATTTTCTCCCCCCAGCGACAGAAAATGTTCCAGATGTTTCTGCAAATCCAAAAAAGTAACCTTTCCGCTGTCGGTAATGAAATATTTATGGAAATTCAGTCCCACTATTCCGCCTGACTGACAGATAATCCTGAACTGGTCATCTGTGAGATTGCGTTTATGCTGACAATATCTGCGTGAGTTGGAATGTGTGGCAACAAATGGTTTTGTGGTATGTTCTGCCACGTCATAAAACAGCGGTTCGCTTGCGTGGGAAATATCAATAATAATGTTATTTCGCTCCAGTTCGGGAACAAGAACTCTGCCGAACGGGGTAAGTCCTTTCGGACTGTCACATAAAATACCATCGCCTATTTCATTACTGCCGTTCCATGTCAACGTAAGAAAACGTACCCCCATCGCTTTGAGTACCTTTACTTTTTCAATATCTCCGCTCAGCACAGCACCGCCTTCTACCGATAGAATAACAGTATAGTTGCTCTTTTCTTCGGCGTAATTGTCTGCTTTGAGAAAAACATTCTGCCTATCAACTTCCCTGTTTAACCGTCTGTAACAAGCCTCCGCCAGATGAAAGGCTCGTTCTTTTCGGTATTCATCGGGTATCCATATCGCCATAACCTGTGTATAACTTTCATAACTTTCCGCTTTTTCCATAGAAAATTCAAAATCATTTCTGACAACGGACTTTCCTGTTTCGTTTGCCTTGAAAAGTGTATCACAATGTAAATCAAAAACTTTCATAACTGTTCTCCATATAAAAAGCGTTCTTTATATAATGAATGTGATGTAGTTCTTTCGTATTCCGTTTCAGATAAACTTCACTGATGTCAAATCTCACATATGCCTTTCTCTGCTGTTCTTTCAGAAACAAATAGGCGGTTCTCATGATTTTTTTCTGCTTGCTCCTGGTCACGTCCAGACAAGGACGGATTTTCGGGTTAAGATGCCGTGTTTTGACTTCTACAAATGCAGTTACTTTGTCTTTGACAGCAATAATATCAATTTCCCCGTACCGACAAGAATAATTTCTCGCCAGAATTTCATATCCCCGCTCCTTGAGATAGCCACAAGTAAATTCTTCTCCGATATCTCCCGTAATTCTCTTTTCCGTCTTCATACCGTTTTCACTGATTATCGTCCAGAATCTTCTTCAGAAAAGATTTTCGGTGAATTTTGCAGGCTCCGTATTGTTTCAGTGCCTGAACGTGTGCCTTTGTTCCATACCCCTTATGTTTCTCAAAACCGTACTGCGGATATTGTAACGCATATTCCTTTAATTTTCTGTCCCTGCTGACTTTCGCCAGAATGGACGCTGACGCTATCGACATGGATTTTGCATCACCTTTGACAATCGCCTGACACGGTATCGAAAGTTCTGGTGTCTTGTTGCCGTCAATAATCACATAGTCAGGCTTTACCGATAAATTTTCGACCGCCCTTTTCATGGCAAGCATCGTCGCCTGTAAAATATTGAGTTCTTCAATTTCTTCCACGCTTGCATAAGCAATGCTGTATGCCACTGCCTTTTCTTTGATAATATCAAACAGTTTTTCCCGCTTCTTCTCGCTCAGCTTCTTGGAATCATTGACACCCTCGATTATCTCATTCGGCTTCAGAATTACCGCTACGGCACATACTTCTCCTGCCAACGGCCCTCTGCCCGCTTCGTCAACTCCGCATATATTCTGATAACCTTTTTTCCTCAGTTCATTTTCGTATAACAACCAATCCATTACCATTCTCCATCTGTACTAAAACCATTGAACGTCATTTCCTGTCAAAATTTGCTACTGCAAATTTTCCCCGAAAAGTTTTGTCAAACTTTTTCAAAAGTTTGTGGGGTCGAGGGGCAACGCCCCTCGTGGGATTTTTAAGGGCAAAGCCCTTAAAAAACACCGACACACTCTAAGGTAATATTCCCGAGTTTTCCTGCCCTGTATTCGTCAAGTACCATGACTGACGCTCTTTCTGTGTTCACTCTGCCACCTGACATCAACATTCCCCGCTTTTTGCCGATTATCTCCAGCAAATCATAAGGCTGTATGCTTTCTATGTCGATGTCCTGCAATCTGAACCTTTCCATAAACTGCGGTGTCGGGTACTGACACATAACCTCCAACAAGCGATATGCCAACAATTCGGTATCTGTAATCTGATCTTTTACTGCTCCCGTAAATGCCAGTTTCTCTCCGACTTCGGGGTCATCAAATTTCGGCCACAATACCCCCGGTGTATCCAACAGCTCCAGACCCTGCCCTATCGAAAACCACTGATTTCCTCTGGTTACCCCCGGACGATCTTCTACCTTGGCACTGTCCTTTTTCGCCATTCTGTTGATAAATGACGACTTTCCCACATTCGGTATACCCACTACCATCAGATGAATACTTCTGTTTTTCATTCCCTTTGCTTCCCACTGTGCGATTTTGTCCGCCAGCACACTCCTGACGATCGGAACAAAATGATTCAATCCTTTTCCACTCTTACAGTCAACGGGAATTGCCTTTATCTGCTTTGACTGGTAATATTCAATCCATCGCTTTGTCTGTACTTTGTCGGCAACATCACACTTATTCATCAATATGATTCTTGGCTTGTTTCCGATGAGTTTATCCAGATCGGGATTGCGACTGCTTACGGGAATACGGGCATCAATAATTTCTACAACAGCATCTACCAGCTTCAGATTTGCCTGTATACGCCGTTTGGTCTTGGTCATATGTCCCGGAAACCACTGTATATTCATCTTTTCCATTTTCATTCACTCCTCTTTCCCATAATGAACAATGACATAAAATAAGTTTCCCCATATTACGAAAATAGGAGGAAACTTATCCTTTACTTCATCTATCAATCATTACTGCTTCGGATTTCTTCTCGGTCTTCTGGGAGCATCATTGTTCTTTTTCATACCCGAAAATTTTTCCTCGCTGGACTTCTTAAAACTTGACATCAAATCTTCAAAACTGCCTGAATCACTTTTCTTCGGTTGCCATTCAAAATTTCCCGGCCCTGTAACGGGTGCAGGTGCAGTGGTCTGACGTGGTTTGTTACCACCTCTGCCATATCCTTTTCTGCCTCCGTTGCTATTATCTCCGAAAGGTCTTTTACCGCCATCACGTCTGTTACCCTTTTTGTCGTTGTTGTTTTCCATCGCTTTCTTAATGGAAAGACTGATTTTTCCGCTTTCATCGTCTACACTAAGCACTTTAACTTTTACGGTCTGTCCCTCTTCAAGAAAATCGCTGATTTTGGTCACGAAAGTCGGTGCAACCTCAGAAATATGTACCATTCCTGACTTGCCTTCTTCCAGTTCCACAAAAGCTCCGAAATTTGTTATTCCCGTAACTTTGCCCTCTAAAATGCTTCCAACTTCAACAGCCATTAAAAAAATGTCCCCCTAAAATAAAATTAAAATATTTATATCAATACACACCTCAAAAATCAATCTCCCGAAATATTGATGAATATACGCTCGTCTTTATAGGCGTAATCCAGATTTTCTCTCGCAGATTTCTCAATATAGGCTGTATTATCGGCTCCGTTAGAATTCAATATATTATCAATTTCTTCACTTTTGAGTTCCTGAATGGCAATTTCATTCTGTTTATTTTCCAACTCCTGCTTTTTGAGCTCAATTTCTCTTCTCTGTGACACCACCGTCACCAGGGAATATATTAAAACAGCAACAAAAATAACAGAAATAAACACATCTACCCGTCTTGAATATTGTGCATCTGCTTTCTTCTTTTTTGCACTTCTGAACTTCCTGACAGTTTCACTCATCTCAGTCAGTTTCATAAATTCCACTTACCTTTTAAAAATATTGATACTTTTTGTTATTATACAATAAAATTTCCCTTTATTGCAAGCTATTTTTGACTTTTTATGAAAGAACGGTATTTTTACCAGTAACCACACTAAAATTTTCACAATTCTTGTTAATATTACATTAAAAAGCTTTTGTATCCCATAAACCGCAATTTTCAGAGAAAAAAACAGATAATGAAATACTTTTCCACTCAGCATTCCTATGGTGTACCTGAACAACAGAAAACCTGATAATTCACCTAAAAGAATAAAAAAACGTACATTACCGTTATTATAACACAGACTGAAAAAAAAAGTAATGATTCCGCAAAGCATCATAAAAATAATATCCTGAATGAATACTTCCACTTTACTGCAAAATCCACCGTAACGAATAAACCGAAACGGTTCATTCAGTATTCCCATGACTGCTCCGCATATAATGGCAAATAAAAATATCTGTATCTGTCTGTCAACAAAAAAATACATAATCCCTTTTCCCCTTACCGAAACAGTCTGCTCCAAAAACCGGTGTTCCGATTGGTTCGGGTATAGATAAGTGCTTC
>CACYBZ010000163.1 GCA_902772795.1 uncultured Ruminococcus sp.
ACTTTTTTTCAAAAAAGTGGGCGGGGTCAAGGGGCGGCAGCCCCTTGTGGGATTTTAAAGGGCGAAGCCCTTTAATGAATAAAAATTCAAATCAAAATTTTCGCAGAAAAATTTTGCCATGAAAAAGGAAATGCTGTAGTTTTGTTACAGCATTTCCTTTTTGTTATACGATGTCAGCAATGGTGATGATGTTTTCCGCAATGGTCGTTGTCGTTGTTCAGGTCGGTGACTTTCGGCGGAAAAAATTCTTCGGTGGGAAATTCAATTCTTTCAAACATTTCGCAGGGGTCATCTGAACTGGTTACACATTCTTTGGTAGGAATACAGAAATCATAGGTAGGCACCAACATCTGTACATTTCTTTCAATCTGTACGATGGTAAATATGCCGATAGTCACCAGTACATTTTTCTTGGGTTCGGGCGAAAATTCACCGCCGAAACGGTTGGTAATACATTTCGGGATTCGGCAACACGGCAGACAGTTACAGTCCTTGTCGGCAAATCGGGCACTCAGTCCTATGGGTTTGGCGACCTGTACAGTCGCTTTGGGTAAATTCTGACTGGGTGTGTTCTGCATATCGGGGTCGTTGAGGGTGAAGTCTGAACTGAATATCTTGACATTGCCCTCACTGCCGTATAAAACAACCTTCTTATTGAATGTACAAAGACCTTTTACGCATACGGGCATGGCGGCAGGTGCCATGAATACATCTACTTCTGCTTCAAAAAAGTATGTCATATCCACGCTGTAAAACCCTCGGTGAAACGGTACGGGTTCAAGGTCAACGTAGACGGTGATGACATCAACATCTCTTATTCTGACGTTGTTCGCCTTGTCTACCATAATCTGGGCAGGCGGTGTGAAATAGACGGGCAAATCGCTCAGACAGTTCTTATCTCCGCAACTGTCATAGACACGGTAAGCATCTATACAGACATTTTCTTTCGGACAGTCGCTTTGTGTCGGACTGATTTGTTGTTCATTTGCGGTAAAATCCTGATAATCAGCCATAATAATCCCCTCTCAGATGTTTTTTCACTAATTATAGTATGACTGACGGTTCAGAGTGTTCCCGTTTTTGTTACCGCAAAGCCGATTTTCCTGAAAGAATCACAAAAAACTACACTATCCCTGACTGTCAGGTATCAAAATCATTCTTGTCATAGCCGAAACTTCTCAGTAAGCCCTGTTTGTTCCGCCAGTCCTCCCTGACTTTTACCCACATCTGCAAGTTGATTTTACCGTCAAAGAAATTTTCCATATCCTGTCGGGCATAAGTACCGATTTTCTTCAGCATACTGCCTTGTTTACCGATAATAATTCTCTTGTGCGTATCTCTTTCGCAATAGATAGTGGCTTCGATATCGGTAATACCGTTGTCACGGGTTTTCATTTTTTCCACAACGACTGCCGTACCGTGCGGAATTTCCTTGTCCAGTAAGCGTAACATCTTTTCCCGAATCATTTCGCCTGCCAGTACTCTTTCAGGCTGGTCGGTGAGCGTATCTTCATCGAAAAGATGACCGCCTTCCATAGCCAGTTTCTTGAGTTCGTCTTTGAGTTCGTCAATACCGTTGCCGTCCTGAGCCGATACAGGTACAATGGCATTAAAACCGAACAGTTCATTATAGCGGGCAAGCTGTACCATCAAATCACTTTTTTCCTTTACGGTGTCAATCTTGTTGATTGCCAGTACCACAGGAATATCCATCATCTTGAATTTCTCTATTAATTTCAGTTCGGTTTCCCTGATGTCCTGACAAGCCTCCGTCACCATAAGACAAGCGTCTACACCTGATACGGATTCATTTACCGAACGTATCATATATTTTCCCAGTTCAGTGCGTGGCTTGTGGATTCCGGGGGTATCAATGAAAACCAGTTGTGTTTCCTTTTCGGTGAGTACACCCATGATTCGGGTACGGGTGGTCTGCGGTTTGCTGGATACAATCGCAATTTTCTGTCCGAGCATTCTGTTAAGAATGGACGATTTTCCTACATTGGGTCTGCCCACAATGGCAATAAAAGCGGATTTATCCTTGATATTGTCTGTCGCCATAAACATAATCCTCCTTGATGATTCCACATCAGTGCAGAATCTGACCATGAAATTTCGGTCAAGCCTTTTTAAAGGCTTGTGGGGTTCAGAAGCAAAGCCCTATATACACTAACATAAGTCATAACAAGTAGTGCAATAGTTTTATTTACCCCTCCGTCCTGTCGGACACCTCCCTTTTCAGGGGAGGCAAATCCGCATAGCTTATCGTTTGATTTTTAAAACAATAGTATCGTATAGCTTTCAGAGAGTCTCCCCTGAAAGG
>CACYBZ010000164.1 GCA_902772795.1 uncultured Ruminococcus sp.
AGCTCACTTCGTTCGGGTGGTTTCTTTTTCGTTGATGAAAAAATTCAGCTCTGAAACTATTTCAGAGCTGAATTTCTTTGTTGTCAGAATAATACCACCACACAAAAATGCGGCAATCGGAGATTTTTCTGTCAACGAATACATTTTCTATCTATCAAAATACGGCAATGTTTTTTTGATTCTGTTCAAACCTCTCGCAATATGACGGCTCACAACACTGGGATTCACCTGTAACTCTTCGGCAATATCTTTCATTTTTCTGCCACAAAGATAATACTGGGTAATACAATAGCGTTGTTTCTGTGTCAGTTCAATTTCAAACGCTTTGTAAAGATGTTTTTTCATCTGTTCAATTTCGGCTTTGTTATCGTTGTGTGACAAACAATAATTTCGGTAAACCATTGCCTGTGATAAACTTTCCAGTTTGATATTATCATTCGGAAACACTTTCATAATATTCTTCCCTTTCGGCACGTTGTCTTAACACCGTGGCGGTATGTTTACATTCCAAGTACATATTGTAAAGAGAATTGATTCGTTCAGCAAGTTCTTCCGACTGCTTCTCAATACGACACTTTTTTTTCTGCTGTCTGAGAGTAACTATATATTCTCTCAAAAAAGCAGTTTGTCTTTCATATTCCTTCGCCCATACATCATACTTCAAAATACAGAAACCTCCTGTCAGCAACTTATAAAAGTTGATTTTTATTCACCTTTCACTTATACAAAATTATACTGACCAAATTTATTTTGTTATAATACAAGTGAATTTTAGGTGTTTTCAGAGAAAAAACATATAAAATTATTATTTTTTGTAAACATATGTTTGTTTCTCTGGCATTATTGTACCAAATTTCAGGTTAAAAATCAAGACATTTATGAACATTTGTTTGAATGGACAAAAATTTACAGTGCAAAATTAATGCTTTGTTTGAAAATGTCACACAAAAGAATAAATAATGTGGATTTTGTAAAAAATATGTGAATTATAAAGAAGAAAATTCAATTCAAATTGCATTAATAAGCCATATTTTAATTTCATATCCTATTTTTTTTCATTTATTTATTCTATATTAATCTGCAATAACTATGATAATTAATCAAAATACAACTGTTTTTATGCTTTCAGTGACATTGATGTAATCTTTATAATAAAAGTGAAAAAGTACTTTAATTTTTGTTAAAATTTTGATATAATGAAGAGGAAATTTTCAGGAGTCTTCTTGAACACAAGTTTATCTGAATGTTTTGAAGTACTGACAACAACAGAATGACAATATCTCCCGGACAATAAATGAAAACTCTCAAACGCATTATTGTCAATATCGGGTGAGGACTGCCCGAATCTATTTTGTAAAGTCTTCCGCTTACAAAAAGAAAAAAACAGGAAATCTGATAAAGAAGGTGAAACACTTCATGAAAGAAAAAACAGGATTTAAAGTATCTTTGGAAAAAGTTGTACAGGAAATGCAGTTCGAAAGGATTTATGAACCTTCACCGCTCAAAGATATCTTCGTTACATCATCAAATGTTACTCGTCCCGGAATAGAACTGACAGGATTTCTGGAATTCTATGCCCCCGACCGTCTGATGTTACTGGGTAACACGGAATATGCCTATCTCAAACGCTTCGGCAGCGAACAGCGTACCTATGTGCTCAACAATATCTTGCAGCGGAAACCTCCTGCTATTATTGTCGCCAGAAAACTGGAAGTGCTCGATGAAATCATGAAAGTAGCAAAAATATGTGGAATACCTATTTTACGTACAGAAGAATCTACCTGCGATATTATGGCATCGTTGATTTCTTTTCTGAAAGCCGAACTCGCTCCCAGAATTACCCGACATGGTGTTCTGGTGGAAGTGTACGGTGAGGGAATTCTGCTTACCGGTGACAGCGGTGTCGGAAAAAGTGAAACGGCTATCGAATTGATGAAAAGAGGTCATCGTCTGATAGCTGATGACGCTGTGGAAATTCGCAAGGTATCCACCAAAATGCTGATAGGTGCATCACCTGAAAATATACGGCATTTTGTAGAACTGAGAGGCATAGGCATTATTAATGCCAGACGCATTTTCGGTATGGGCTCTGTCAAAGTAAGCGAAAAAATTGACATGGTTATCACACTCGAAAACTGGGATAAAGCAAAAGTCTATGACAGAATGGGTATCGATAACGAATATACGGAAATACTTGACGTAGAAGTACCTTGTCTGACTATTCCTGTAAAACCGGGACGTAATCTTTCTATCATTATTGAAGTTGCGGCAATGAACAACAGACAAAAGAAAATGGGATACAATGCTGCACAGGAACTGCTTGCTAACCTGGGTATGGAAATTGATACAGAAAAAAATGTCAGAAAACTTGACTGGTAAAAGGAGTTAACAGAATGAATGACGGAATTTTAAGATTATATACCGCCGATGAACCACAGGATAAACGTAAAAAAGCCAAAACTATGATAAAAGAACTGTCGGAAAATGAAAATATTCCACAGTCTATCAAAGAAGAACTCAGGAAACTGTATACCATGCTTTCTGATGAAGAATATGACAGGTTTTCAGAAACATTCGGTGACACCGATAAGGAAATGGATATTATTTTAGAGGAACTGGAAATGCTGTATCATCTGACGGACGATATCGACACAGAAGACAGTATGGAGGAAGGCGAATTCGGTGCATATGTCATCTTGTCAAAATCCATAACCGACAGTAATGCATTATGGAAGAATATCGCTATGACTCTCAAAGAACAGTGGAATATCGAAGTACAAAACATTGACAGTGATACCGAATTGTACATTACACAAGATGGTAATACCGTTGAAATTCATCTGGAAGATGCTGTTATTCCGCCTGAATTGATAGAAATGAGCAGAGATGTCAATTATATGATAAGTGACGACGAAGAAGAACAACCATATCAGTCAACCATTGTCATACTCTCTTCCGAAGATTATGAAAATACTGTTGCACTTGCTCAACTGTTCGTAAAAGTAGTTTCGGCGTGTGCCATGCAGGAAAATGTGACAGGGGTTCTGCAAAACAGCGTTATGTATGAAACGGAATATTATATTAAAAGTGCTGACGTTATGAAACAAGGAATATTGCCTATGGAAAATCTGCTCTGGGTTCACATCATGGCAGATGACGATGCAAAAACCATTACAGCATGGTCAACAGGTCTGGAATGTTTCGGCAGAAAAGAAATCGAAATTATCCATTCAAAAAAACAGCCGTTAAAAGTAGTGGAGTTTGTTATGAATGTCGCAAACTATCTGCTGTCGGAAAATGTTGATTTCGAGGACGGTGAAACAATAGAATGGTCATCTGACGAACAATTTACCGTTACTTTCAGTGACGGCATTTACAAAACTACCAATACAATGAAAATCAATTACTATACCGATTGACTTTTCAGAAATGCTGTTCCCGAACTCCTGCAAACTTTAAAAAAGATTTTGTGGAAATGTTCAGTCAAAATCTGCTGTCGGAAATCCTGGAAAATACCAGACAAAGTGAACAGCAAAAATCATTGTTTTAAAAATTAATCTTCACCCACAGTGGTATTTACGGAGGAAATCATGTATTATGTAAACAGTATCATCGAAATGGCAGAAAATTATGGTTTCGGTGTTAAATTGAACGAGGATATG
>CACYBZ010000165.1 GCA_902772795.1 uncultured Ruminococcus sp.
GAAAAAATCCGAACGAAGTGAGCCTTAAAAAGTTTTGTCCAACTTTTTCAAAAGTTGGTGGGATTTTTAAGGGCGAAGCCCTTAAACAGTCAGGAAAGGAACTGGTAGTATCATGAAAAAGGAGGAAAATCTGATGTGGGCAGTGATTATAGCCGTTATACTTCTGGCATTTGTTTCGGGAGTGCTCTATATGACGGCGTGTGTCGGAAAATTCGGTGCTGTGCGGGTACTCGCTCACGAAAAGAAATGGCTGAATTTTCTGATTTCCTTTGCAATTATCGCTGTTGTGTTTGTCATCATCGGCTATGCGATGTCGTTTGTCAATGCAGTGACAATTCTGTTAAATGAAGTGATGTTTTTTCTGATATCAGGCGTTATCATGGCGATAGTCAGGCAAATCAGCGGAAAAACATTTACAGTAAACTGGCAGGGGTGGATTGCTCTCGTTTCGTCTGTGATATATCTTATCATCGGCTATTATCTTTGTCACCACGTCTGGCAGACAGATTACCGTCTGCACACAGATAAGAAAATAGGAACACTGAAAGTGGCAATGTTCGCTGACAGTCATATCGGAGCTGTCTTTGACGGAAACGGTTTTGCACAGCATATCAGAACCATCGAACAGCAGAACCCTGACATTGTACTGATACCTGGGGATTTTGTTGACGACTGGTCGAACAAGGCGGATTTGCTGACAGCCTGCGAAGCCTTGGGCAAAATGAAAACAAAATACGGAGTATGGTTTTCTTACGGCAATCACGATGAGGGATTCTACAACGGTCGGGATTTTACCGCTGACGACCTCGCAAAAGCACTCAGGGACAACGGTATCCATATCATGAATGACGAATATGAACTTGTGGACAATCGCTTTTACATTGTGGGCAGAAAAGACAGTTCGATAAGTGAACGTAAAACCATGGACAGTCTGCTTGAGGGTATCGACACAGAAAAATATATCATTGTTCTTGACCATGAACCGAATGATTACGATAACGAAGCAAATTCTTCGGCGGATCTGGTCGTTTCGGGACATACCCACGGCGGACAGCTTATTCCCATTACCTATATCGGGGAATGGTTTCATATCAACGACAGAACCTATGGCTATGAACGGCGTAACCATACGGATTTCATCGTCACATCGGGTATTGCCGACTGGGCGATACAGTTCAAGACGGGAACAAAATCCGAATATGTCATGATTGACATTGCACAGTAACCTGAACGCAGAATAAAGAAATACCGACATCTCACCAAAAGGGGGAAGATGTCGGTTATTTTTATTTTGAGGCAAAGATAATATTGTTTTTTTCGGCGAAAGTTTCGGCATAGGAACCCTTTGAACCGTACATTATCAGATTCGGACAGTTCTGAAAAGCGTTATCGGGAATAGCCGTAATACTGTCGGGAATAAAGGCTTTTTTCAGAGCAGAACAGCTTTCAAAGGCAGAAGTGCCGATAGTCGTTACTTTGTCGGGAATAGTGATTTCTGTCAATGCACTTCCCTCAAAGGCATAGTCGCCGATAGAGGTAATGCTGTCGGGCATGGTAACAGCACTGAGTGTACACCATTCAAAACAGGCTTTTTCAATAGCAGTAACACCGTCAGGAATGGTCAGTTTACCGCTTTTTCCTGTGGGACAGGCAAGAATTTTGGTTTTGTTTTTGTCAAACAGTACGCCGTCAAGAGAACTGTAAGTATTGTTTTCTGTACTGACGTTGATGGCTGTCATTTTTTTGCAGTTCAGAAAAGCACCGTAACCTATTTTTTTTACGTTCTTGGAAAAAGAAAGACGGGTAATATTGCAGTTATAGAAAGCAAGATTGTCAATTTTCTCTACGGTCTGGGGAATGGTATAAGATGAGTTCTTTCCTGTGGGACAGCAGATTAACTCCGTTTTGTCCTTGTTGAACAGTACACCATTTAGGGAACTGTAAGCGATGTTATTTGCACTGACTTCTATGGAAGTCAGATTCTGACACCAGTAGAAAGCCAGATTGCCGATTTCCGTAACATTTTCGGGAATAACCAGACGGACAAGACTGTTACAGTAGGAAATGGCAGAATCGCCGATTCTGGTAACGCTGTCGGGGATAGTGATGTTTGTCATATGACTACATTCCTTGAACGCAGAATCGCCGATAGCGGATATTCCGTTATTGATGAACACACTGCGGACAATTTCGGTGAGCCCCTCTGTTCTGGCGAAATCTTTGGGAATTTCTCCGCTCCCTTTAAGATACAATGCACCTGTTCCGTAAAAGGTAAAGGTAATGTCACCGACCGTACCGGACTTTATCACACCATACGGATCGCTTTGTGTGGATTGTGTGGGTTGTGTGGGAACAGAAGAAACATCTGTGGCATTGTGCGTATCGACATTTGTTTTTTGAAATGGATTCAGAACCGCAAACATACCGAGTCCTACGGCGACCAACAGAAAAACAAGGACAATGGCAATGGCAGGAGGTTTCATGGAAGAATGTGTAGCAGGGGCATTAGTCACAGAAGGACGATAGGCAGGAGCCTGTGGAACAGTACCGTTAAAGGAATAATTGCTTTGTGGAAGCTGTTGACGGGGATAGCTGGTTTGGGAAAATGTATGGTTTGAATTGTTCTGATAATTGTATTCTGACCAGAAGTCATCATCTTCCGCATTGTGGGAATAATTGACGGAACGGGAAAAATTCTGCGGAATATGGTTTTCAGGGGGATATTGTGGGGGAGTGTTCCGAGGAACGGTATTCGGGTTTGTAAAATTGGTCTGTACATAGGGTTTCGGAAGATATTTTTGTATAAGCAGTCTTTTTTCGTTTTCTGTGAGTGCAACCAGTGTTGTCAGTTTTTGCTTTTTCAAATTTTCCGACACTCCTTTTGTGGTATATTTCATCAATCTTTCCGTTATTATACCATAAAACAGAAAGAACGTCCATGAAAAAATGGCGACGCACTGCCGAAAAAAAGAAAAATAATCTGTTATTATTCTGAACGGACGTTGTTTTGCAGGGGATATATATATTCTGAAGCATAAAAAATGGAATTTGCTATTGTTATTTTTTTTGTTTGTGATAAAATGATAAGCGTATAAAGAAAGGGTGTGGCAGGAATGTTAAATCATATTATCGACCTTGAACTTTTATCATTTTCCGACTTGCAGGAAATTATCCGCCTGGCAGAGAAAATTATGAAAAATCCCCGTCAATACAGTGAAGCTTGCAAAGGGAAAATTATGGGAACACTTTTTTATGAGCCCAGTACCCGCACACAGATGAGCTTTCAGACCGCTATGTTACGGTTAGGCGGTTCGGTTATCGGGTTTGACAATCCGATGAATTCGTCCGTAGCCAAAGGGGAAAGTCTGAAAGATACCGTCAAAGTGGTCAGCGGGTACGCCGATATCATTGCCATGCGACACCCGCTTGAGGGAAGTGCAAAGGGAGCATCATTATACAGCGATGTTCCTGTGATTAATGCGGGGGACGGCGGACACCTTCACCCGACACAGACACTCACCGATATCGTTACTCTGCATAACGAAAAAGGCAGACTGAACCATCTTACTATAGGACTGTGCGGTGACCTGAAAAACGGCAGAACGGTACATTCCCTGATTAAGACAATGTCACATTTTGAGGGGAATAAGTTTGTACTGATATCCACCAAAGAACTGGGTATTCCGCAGTACATCAAGGACATTATGGACGAACAGGGGTGCGAATATCGGGAAGTATCCACCTTGCAGGAGGCTATGCCTGAACTGGACGTGCTATATATGACAAGAATTCAGCGGGAACGATTCGGAGGGGAAGAGGAATATCAGGCACAAAAAGGTATTTATGTGCTTGACAGGGAAAAACTGTCGTTAGGCAAGGAATCGCTGAAAGTACTGCACCCCTTGCCGAGAGTAGATGAAATTACTGTTGATGTTGACGATGACCCGAGATGTGTCTATTTCAAACAGACAGTGTACGGTATGTATGCCAGAATGGCATTGATACTGCTGACACTGGAGGGAGCAAAGTATACCTATGCCAAAGGAAAGGTTGTCATTGACGAAAGCGGTTGTCCCAATCCGAAATGTATCACGCAGTATGAATCCTACATACCGAAAGAATTTCGGAAAAAAGGCGATTATCTGGTATGTGAATATTGCGATACGCATAAACATCAATAAAAACTGAACGGAGGTATTTGTGCATGAGAAATGCAATAGGAACACGGGAAAACGTGAGAGTGCTGGAAGATTTTGAATGTGGCGGTCTGCGGGTAGAAATTCTGGAATATGAAAAACTGATGGGACTTACCAATACCTATATGGCACAGCAGGTCTACTTCATGGAAAAACAGCACATTCGGGCAAGACAGATTGCCTTGTATCTCAACAACGACAAGGTGACGATTGAAAAGGGAGCAATGAGCTATTTTCAGGGAAATATTCAGATGGTCAGCGGTGTGACGGTAGGTAATGCGTTAGGTCGTCTGGTCAGAGGTGCGGTCACAGGTGAACAGATGGCACAGCCTGAATATACAGGAACAGGTCTGCTGGTGCTGGAACCGTCATTCAAACATTTTCTGGTGCTGGAACTGGCAAACAACGAATCCATTATTATTGATGATGGTATGTTCTACTGTGCACAGGGTACGGTAAGAATGAGAGCCGTATCACAACGGTCTTTTTCGTCTGCGGTGGCAGGCGGTGAGGGACTGTTCCAACAGGAACTGACAGGCCCTGGTCTGATTGTGCTGGAGTCACCTGTGCCGATGTCGGAAATTGATGTTATTGAACTCAATGACGATACATTGCGGGTTGACGGTAATTTTGCGGTCTTGCGTTCCAGTGGATTGCAGTTCACAGTAGAGAGAAGTGCAAAGACGTTGATAGGTTCAGCGGTCAGCGGAGAAGGACTTGTCAATGTATACCGTGGCAAGGGAGAAGTATGGCTTGCTCCTACGCTCAAGATATATAAGACTATGGAAACGGCATTTGCTATGGGAATGGGCAGTACAA
>CACYBZ010000166.1 GCA_902772795.1 uncultured Ruminococcus sp.
ATAGAGGAATAATAAGATTTCGTCAATAGATTTTTATATATTTATATATTTTTTTATACATTTATTTTAACTGTTTCTAAACCCATTTTTTTACAGTAATGGTTTAAGATATTTTCCCGTATAACTGTCGGGATTTTCAGTGACTTCTTCAGGAGTACCTGTTGCCACAACTGTTCCGCCCTTGTCACCCCCTTCAGGTCCTATGTCAATGATATAGTCAGACGTTTTTATCAGTTCCAGATTGTGTTCTATGACAATTACCGTATTGCCGTTGTCGACAAGTTGCTGAAGGACATCAATCAGCTTATGGACATCGGCTATGTGCAGACCTGTTGTCGGTTCGTCAAGGAAATAAACGGTTTTACCTGTGGAACGCTTTGAAAGTTCCGTAGCGAGTTTTACCCTTTGGGCTTCACCGCCTGAAAGCGTTGTGGCACTTTGTCCGAGTTTGATATATCCCAGTCCGACATCAAGAAGCGTCTTGAGTTTTCGGTAAATTTTAGGAACATGCTCAAAAAACTGTGAGGCTTCTTCCACGGTCATTTCGAGAACATCATAAATGGATTTACCTTTATATTTTACCTGCAGCGTTTCACGGTTATAGCGTCTGCCCTTACAGACTTCGCAGGGAACATAGATATCGGGAAGAAAGTGCATTTCAATCTTGATAATGCCGTCCCCCTGACAGCTTTCACAACGACCGCCTTTGACATTGAAAGAAAAACGTCCTGAATGATAACCTCTCATTTTGGCATCGTTGGTAGAAGCGAAAAGTTCACGGATATCGGTAAAAACACCCGTATAGGTAGCAGGATTGGAGCGTGGTGTTCTGCCGATAGGTGACTGGTCAATATTGATAACTTTGTCAAAATTTTCAATACCCGTAATTTCCCTGAAATTCCCCGCCTGACACTTTGCGTGATTAAGTTGAGCGGCAAGGTATTTATAAAGGATTTCATTGACGAGAGACGATTTTCCTGACCCTGAAACACCTGTTACACAGATAAATTCCCCGACGGGAAAACGGACGGTAATATTTTTCAGATTGTTCTGTTTTGCCCCTTTGACAATGAGAAAATTTCCGTTGCCTTTTCGTCTGCTTTCAGGAACGGGAATTTTGCGTTCTCCTTTGAGATATTGTCCTGTAACGGAATGTTCGCAGGACATAATTCTGTTTACGTCACCGCAACAGATAATTTCACCGCCATGCACACCTGCTCCGGGGCCGACATCGACAATATAATCAGCATTTTTCATGGTATCTTCATCATGCTCAACAACAATGACAGTATTGCCTAAATCACGCAGTTTTTTCAGGGTAGCAATTAATTTATCATTGTCACGCTGATGAAGTCCGATACTCGGTTCATCAAGAATATACAGTACCCCCATCAGAAAAGAACCGATTTGCGTGGCCAGTCGGATACGCTGACTTTCTCCGCCACTGAGTGTTCCCGAAGAACGGGAAAGAGTAAGATAATCCAGTCCGACGCTTTTTAAAAAGCCAAGACGACTGTCAATTTCTTTTAAGACAGGTTCAGCAATACGTTTCTGTTGTTCGGAAAATTCCACATGATTCAGAAATTCACTTATACGGTCAACAGACATATCACACAAATCGGAAATGTTCATACCGCCTACAGTCACGGCAAGACTGACATCAGAAAGTCTTTTACCGTGACAGTGCTTACAGGTAACTTCGCTCATATAATTCTGAATTTCTTCTTTGACCCACTTACTCTGGGTATTTTCAAAACGACGTTCAAGGTTGTTGATGACACCTTCAAATTCCTTATAGTAAACACCGCCACCGTAATCGGTTGTACGTTCCAGACGGATTTTTTCTCCGTTTGTGCCGTACAGAAGAATATTAACAATATCCTGCGGTAAATCCTTGATAGGCGTGTCCAGACTGAAATGATAGTGGTTTGCCAGTGCTTCAAAATACATACCGGCAATGGAATTCCCCTCCATTGCCCAGCCACTTCCTTTGATACCGCCTTGTCTGACAGATTTTTCGGGGTAAGCAAGGATAATATCAGGGTCAATACGCATAAATACTCCGAGTCCCATACAATGCGGACAAGCTCCCATAGGATTGTTGAAAGAAAACATACGTGGAGAAAGTTCTTCAATACTGATATTATGTTCGGGACAAGAATAATTCTGCGAAAACAATAAATCCTCACCACCGACAACACTGACAATAACAAGTCCCCCCGCCAGTCGTGAAGCTGTTTCCAGAGAGTCTGTCAGTCGGGAACGGATTTTTTCTCCCACGACAAGACGGTCTACCACCACTTCCAGTGTATGTTTCCTGTTTTTTTCCAGACGGATATCTTCGGACAAATCATGGATTTCACCGTCAATGCGAATTCTGACATAGCCGTTTTTGCGTGCCTTTTCCAGTTCTTTGGCGTGTTCGCCCTTTTTTCCCCGCACAATGGGTGAAAGAATCTGAATTTTTGTTTTTTCTTCCAGTGACATTACACTGTCAACAATCTGGTCAATGCTCTGCTGACTGATTTCCCTGCCACAGACAGGACAATGCGGTATACCTGTTCTGGCATAAAGCAGACGCAGATAGTCATAAATTTCTGTGACTGTACCCACGGTTGAACGGGGATTTTTAGACGTTGTTTTCTGGTCGATAGCGATAGCCGGGGAAAGACCGTCAATGCTTTCTACATCAGGTTTTTCCATTTGTCCGAGAAACATTCTTGCATAGGAAGACAATGACTCAACATACCGTCTTTGCCCTTCGGCATAGATAGTATCAAATGCAAGGGACGATTTTCCCGAACCCGAAAGTCCTGTGATGACCACCAGTTTATCTCTGGGAATTTCGACATCTATATTTTTCAGATTGTGGACTTTTGCACCTTTGATGACAATTTTCTTTTCTGACATGAAAAAGCTCCTTTAATATTCATCGTTCATTGGATTAGGGGATACCTTCACAGCATGACCAAGCGTTTTTATTTCCTTTTTGTAAAGATGAGAGAAAAGCAGAATAGCAAACAACAATGCCATGACTTCCGCAATAGGAAATGCACACCACACTGCATTCAGACTGATATAAGACAGAAAATACGCTGACGGTACAAGTACAAATAACTGACGTAACAAAGAAATCATCATACTACGCATACCATGCCCTGTTGCCTGAAAGAAAGAAATAAAAATAATTCCCACAGACGCAGGCAGAAAACACGGACAGATAATCCGCAATGCAACACAACCAATATCCATCATTTTCTTGTCAGCGTTGAACATTCCCAGCAAAATATGGGGAATTGTCATAAAAACAGCAAATCCCACCGCCATAATACAGAAAGCTATCATCACACCGTACCTGAGTGCCTGTATAAGACGTTCTTTGTTTTTGGCTCCGTAATTGTAGCCCATGATGGGAAGCAGACCCTGATTCAGTCCGAAACACGGCATAAAGACAAACGACTGTAATTTGAAATAAACATTCAGTACCGAAATGGCAACATCAGAGTTGTCAAACTTTTTAAGAATGAGATTGACAAGTACCAACATCAGCGAAGTAATCGACTGCATGACAATCGCAGGAATACCTACCGCATAAATATTTTTCACCGTTATCCGTGAAAGTTTCACCGTTCGGAAAGAAATTTTGACAGCGTGTTTCTTGAAAATCAGAATAATCAGTGCCAGTATCATGGAAACAATCTGTCCCAGAACGGTGGCAATCGCAGCACCCTTGACACCCATATCCAACACAAAAATAAACACAGGGTCAAGAGCAATATTGAGTAAAGCTCCCGTAAGCATAAAAATCATGGGAAAAATCATATTTCCCGTAGCCTGCAAAGTTTTTTCAATAATCACTTCTATAAAACAACCAAACGAATATATCATAATAATGGAAAGATAATCTATACCCATTTTCGCAATCGCAGGATTATCTGTAAAAGCATTGATAAACGGCTTCACGATAGTCAGCCCCAGAATGAAAAAAACAATCCAGTTACCAATTCCTAATACAATACCATGTGTAGCAGCACTGTCTGCCTCATATTGTTTTTTTTCACCCAGCCTACGGGAAACAAGAGAGTTGATTCCTACACCTGTTCCCACCGAAACAGCTATCAGCAACATCTGTATCGGAAAGGCAAGTGATACCGCAGTCAGTCCGTCCATACTGTACATGGAAACAAATACGCTGTCAACGATGTTGTAAAGTGCCTGAATAATCATTGAAAAAATCGCAGGCAATGACATACTTGCAATCAACTTCAAAACAGGAGCATAACCCATCTTATTTTCTTTGCTATTTTCCATCATATTTCACCTCAAAAAGCAACATTATCTTCCTCAAAAATTTTTGAACTGACTTTTTTCAAACAGTGGACAGAAGTCCGAGAAACAAAACTCCTTGTGAGATTGACAAGAACAAAGCCACCGCTTCAGGGGATTTTTCTCTTTCGTAGCTGACGTACCGCACAGACAACAAGCAACACTGCTGTTATTCCTGTAAGCACGCCTAAAAAATCCAGACAAACATCAGATACCTGTCCGGAACGACCTGGCGTGTACAGTTGTATGGTTTCATCGATAACAGGGGTGAGCAGTCCGAAGAAAAGTACAGGAAATATGTACCGCAACAATTTTTTACCGCCATAAGAAATACCACAGCACATCAATGACATTCCTATCATAACATATTCGGAATAATGTGCAAATTTTCTGACAATGTAACTGTTGATTTGTTCTGTTGACAGGTGTAGTATATCTGCTATACGATACAGTATTTCCAGTACACCGTCACTTTCATCACTGGACATTTCCGCAGGCATGAGAGAATGCGTAAAAATAAAGACAACCATCACAACGGTCGTACAAGTGAAAAAAATCTGATATTTTCTGTTTTTGGCACGTTCTTGCAAAAAATCACCTTTCTGAAAGTAAAGTTATGTCTACTATTTTATCGTATTTATTATTATTGTCAATGCAGATGTTCTATTTTATCGTAATGTATAAATTCTTCCGAAAAATTGTAAAGAAAAATATCAGTTTTTGTTTTGTCGATAATATTGCAATAAAAAGATATTTCTGTTATACTCTACAAAGTATTTTATTCATGAAAAGGAGCAGATAAGCTTATGTGGTATTTGTATGTATTTTTGATTTCCATGGTACCGATTGTCGAACTGAGAGGAGCTATTCCCATAGCAGTAGGAAAAGGACTGAATATTTTTATTGCCTATGTCATCTGTATCATAGGAAATATGATACCTGTACCGTTTATTTATCTGTTCGCCAGAAAATTGCTGGAATGGGGCAGTAATAAACCCGTCATTGGCGAATTTTTCAGATTCTGTCTGGAAAAAGGGAAAAAAGGCGGAGATAAGTTACAGGCTAAGGCAGGTAACGGACTTTTTGTTGCATTGATGCTCTTTGTCGGTATTCCAGTGCCCGGCACAGGAGCGTGGACAGGAACACTGGCTGCCAGTCTGTTGGATATGGGATTCCGAAAAAGTATTCTGGCGGTTGTCCTTGGTGTATTGATTGCCGGTGTGATTATGGGAACAGGTTCATTACTTGTTGCTAACGGTATCAGTTTTATTTTTGCTCCTAAAGCCTGAACCCGCTTTCTTCCCAAAATTTGCTACCGCAAATTTTCATAAAAGTTTTTGTCCCGCTTTTTTCAAAAAGCGGGTGGGGTCGAGGGGCAAAGCCTCTCGTGGGATTGTCAAGGGCAACGCCCTTGACCTCAAAGGAATGTTATTATGAATCTCTTACAATATGATATAGCAATTATCGGCGGTGGCTGTTCGGGACTGATAACAGCAACCGCCATTGTTAAAAATAATCCGAAATTGAAAATCGTTATTATAGAAAAGAATCCCAGAGTCGGCAGAAAATTACTCGCTACGGGAAACGGTCGCTGTAACCTCAGTAATACCCATATTTCGCCTGCATTCTATTTCGGTACTTGTCAGCCATACGTTGCCACAATCCTGAAAGACTGTGATTTCGTCAGAAACTATTTTTCTACCCTGGGACTTCTCACCATCAGCGACAACGAGGGCAGAATCTACCCTTTCAGTAACCATGTCAATGCGGTATTGGACTGTATGCGGAATTATTACCTGACTTTCGGCAAGGTGGACGAATTGTGCAATACGGTTGTCAAATCCGTTCAGCGAAGAAAATGCTATCTTTTGGATTGTGTAGGTGAAGATAGTAAAAAAATACGGATTGTAGCCGAAAATGTGGTGCTGTCATGCGGAGGAAAAGCCAGTCCGAAACTCAGTACTGACGGTATGGGTTACGATATTCTCAACAACCTGCACATTACTACGTCCGTCTTGTTTCCGTCGCTTGTGCCTGTCATCTGCAAGGACAAACTGCTGAATATGCTCAAAGGTATACGGATAAAAGGCAGTGCTTCTTTATACATTAACGACAATATAATTTCGACACAATATGGCGAAATACAATTCAATGAGAAAACAATCAGCGGAATCTGTATTTTTCAGTTATCAAGATACGTTAATGAATTTTTTGTCAGCAGAAAAAAAGGAAATATCAGAATTTCTCTTGACCTGTTGCCGAATTACTCACGACAGCAATGTTCACAACTGCTTTTTGAACGTATACAGCAGTTCGGAAAATATGAACTGACCATTTTCTTTGACGGTTTTCTTCATCAGAAAGTCGCTTCAGCATTGTTTCAAAAATGCGGTATCCATGACCTGCACAGAAAAGCGGCAACACTCACCAAAAAAGAAATACTTTTATTAAGTCATACATTGAAACAATGGGAATTTATTCCCGTACAGACAAGTTCTTTTGAAAACGCACAGATAACTGCAGGAGGTATTGTGCCTGCCGAAATTGACTTTCAACGAATGGAGAGTGTAAAATACCGTCATCTGTATTTTTGCGGAGAAGTCGTTGATGTGGACGGCTTATGTGGAGGCTATAATCTGCACTGGGCGTGGTGCAGCGGAATAGCAGTTGCCCACGCCATTACAGGAAAAATCAAGAATGTTTAATTCAGGGAGAAAAGTTAAGTAATAAAATACATTGATAAAAGTGCCAGAATGTGTTAATGTGTACTCGTAGAAAGGAGTACATTAGTGGTAGTGAACAATGAAGAACTATCACCACAGGAAGAACTCGTACAGGATATTGTTTC
>CACYBZ010000167.1 GCA_902772795.1 uncultured Ruminococcus sp.
TACCACTAATGTACTCCTTTCTATGAGTACACATTAACACATTCTGGCACTTTTATCAATGTATTTTATTACTTAACTTTCCTCCTTCTATCAGTAAATTTTTTATGGGAATACAGTTTGTTCTTTAGCAATATTTTTCAAGAAATAAAAAAATCCCGTCCCAAGCATAAGCTATGCCGGGACAGGAATGATTATTCTCCTGCGGTGCCACCCTGCTTGACGTATAACCATACGTCCTCTTAACACGCACTGTATCTCTATGCGTTGACCTTTGTTTACGGAAAGTCCTGTTCCGTCTTGCCTACTCCATACTGTCATGATGTTTCAGTTCGCCCTCAGAAGCCCATTCAACTCTGTTTTCTTTACCGCAATTCCACCGCCTGCGACTCTCTTGGAAAGACCTGGCAAAGCCTACTCACTCTTCCTCATCGGTTTAATGTCATTCTATACTATTGAAGATAAAATGTCAATGCTTTTTTATAAAAATGTTTCTGGATTTTGCAGGATATCCGTATAAAAGCCTTCGGTAAGAAGGTAAACGGCAGATATTGTATTTCTGCCTGTTCTTTCGGAACATTGTCACAAAAAAGAAAACCATATTCTGATGGTATTGTAAATATTTTGTAAAGTTATTGAATTTTTTTCAGAATTGGGGTATAATAAACGCAAGATTTTTATTTGTGGAGGTTTTTACCATGGAAATTAACAAAGATACTTTAATCGGTGACATTCTTAAACAAGCTCCTGCCGTTGCTCCTGTTCTCATGTCTATGGGTATGCACTGCCTGGGCTGTCCTGCTTCCAGAGGCGAAAGCATTGGCGATGCCTGTAAAGCACATGGCGTTGATGTAAACGATATTCTTTCCAAAATCAATTCGGTAATCAAGAAATAATTGAACGCCTGTATTGCGAAAGAAATTTCGGTGATTAGTGCTTTTGGAGTGCTAATCACTGTTTTTTTAAGGGGATATTCTGTATGCGTGAAAATACCGTTAAACTGGATAACAGACTGCAATTATGTGCGGATTTTGTCAGAAAAGACAGTGTACTTGCCGATGTCGGCACAGACCATGCCTATCTTCCCGTATGGTTATGCGAAAATCACCGCATCAGCAAAGCCATTGCACTGGATATCCATGCACTGCCGTTGGAAAACGGAAGAACAACCATTCTTAACCATCATCTGGAACATTGCATAGAAACACGTCTTTCGGACGGACTTTCTGCTGTCGCTGAAAATGAAGCTGACGATATCGTCATTGCAGGTATGGGCGGTGAACTGATTGCCGATATTCTTGACAGAGCAAAATGGGTCAGACATTCCCGCTGTCACCTGATTTTACAGCCCATGACCAAAGCAGAAATTTTACGGGAGTATCTTTATCGGAACGGATTTGCCATACAGGAGGAACAGTGCACTTCTGCGGAAAAAAAACTCTATACGGTAATGAGTGTATATTATACGGGGAACGTACAGAATATATCTCCGCTGAAAAAATACTGCGGTGAAATCAATCCGAAACATTCAGAAACCAATTATCAGTATATCGTTAAAACAGCCACTGTCTTGTCTAAAAAAGGAAGTGGTATATTACATTCTGACTCTGACAGCACCATCGGAAAACAGTGTATGGACTATGCTGAACTTATATTGCAGTATGCGGAAAGTGGGAGAAACAGTGATGACGACAGTAAACGATATTTATCATTTTATTGACAGTTTTGCTCCGTTTGATACGGCATTGGATTTTGACAATGTGGGAATTTTAGTCGGCGATAAAGATGCGGTTGTCAGAAAAGTATTGCTTTCGCTCGATGTTACGGAAAAAGTCATTGCCGAGGCAAAACGCATGGACGCACAGCTGATTATTACCCATCACCCTGTTATTTTTCGTGCCATGAAATCGTTGGACAGTCATTCTTTGCCTTATATGCTGGCACAGAGAAATCTTACGGTCATTTCGGCACATACTAATCTTGATTTGTCGGGTGAAGGTGTCAATATTTGTCTTGCCCAAGCCCTCAGACTGACAAATGTCACACTGACAAAGGAGGGAATTGCCGTAGGAGATATCAAAAATCCTTATACGTTCGGGAATTTCAGTGCCAGACGGTTTGCCGTATACGTCAAGGAACGGCTTGGTTGCAAGGGTGTCCGCTATACGGATATTGCACAGTCTGTCAGACGGGTAGCTGTGGGCGGTGGTGCCTGTGGTGAGTATATCTATCTTGCCAAAGAACTGGGAGCAGATGCTTTTGTTACAGGAGAAATCAAACATAATTTTATTGTGGAATCCCATGCCCTCAATCTCGTGGTGGTTGACGCAGGACATTATAAAACAGAAGATGTCGTTATGGATTATCTGAAACAGAAGCTGAAAAAAGCATTTGACAATGTTACCTTTGTCAAATCGCAGACGTTTACAGACTATATTGACTATGTATGAATTTTTTCAAGGAGGTTTTTTTATGAATCATCAGAACGGTTTCAACAATTCACCGTACAACAGTTACCATTATCAGAATACCTATACGCAGGGAATCAGTTTTTCCACTTTCATTGCCAAAACCTATCTCTGGATGTTTCTGGGGCTTGCCATTACTTTCGGACTGTCGTTCTTTATGACGCTGAATTCTGTTTCCGTGGCAGGTTTCCTCAACAATAACTTTGAACTGTATATGGGCGGTGTCATTGCCAGTATTGCTTTTGTCGTGATTATCGGCTTTTTTATCTATAAGCTTCCGCCAATGGCAGCAAGGATTATTTTCATTCTGTATTCTGCCGACATGGGTATTCTTCTTACCCCGATGTTGCTTGTTTATGAATTCAGCAGTGTAATCAGTGTATTTGCTGTTACGGCAATCATTTATCTGGTACTTGCAGGTATCGGGCTGACCACACAAAGAGATATGTCAAAATTCGGACACATTCTCGGCATCAGTCTGCTGGTGGTATTGATTTACTCTCTTATTTCCTATTTCCTTATCCGCACTCCGCTCAATGACCTGATTATCAATATTGTGGTTGTGCTCATCTTTATGGGATTTACGGTTTTTGACAATTTCAAAATCAGAAGAGAATTTGCACAGATTCAGCAAAGCGGAAATGTTCAGCTGTTGGAGAAAGCCAGTATTTTAAGTGCGTTATCCCTGTATATGGATTATGTCAATCTGTTTATCAGAATTCTGGCGATTTTTGGTAAAAGACGGGATTAATCA
>CACYBZ010000168.1 GCA_902772795.1 uncultured Ruminococcus sp.
CGCAGCTATTGAAGCGTTGAAACATGGGGACAAAGATATCGAAAAAATGCGTGATGAATATGATATGCGAAGACGACTGGTTGTCAAGCGGTTCAACGCTATGGGACTGAACTGTTTTGAACCTGAAGGAGCTTTCTATGCGTTTCCGTGCATTAAAAGTACGGGATTAAATTCAGAAGAGTTCTGTACCCGACTTTTAAAATCGAAAAGTGTAGCGGTCGTTCCCGGAAATGCTTTCGGTGACAGCGGTGAAGGCTTTGTCAGAGTATCCTATTCGTTTTCTATCAAGCACATTACCGAAGCACTCAACCGTATTGAAGAATTTCTGAAAGAACTCAAAGAGGGATAATGTCTATGGAAAACAATACTGTAACTGTTTTATCTTTTGCTAAAATCAATCTGACACTGGATATCACAGGAAAATTACCTAATGGTTATCATACGGTGGATATGGTGATGCAGACAGTGTCATTATTAGATAAAATCACGGTTAAAAAATTTGATATTCACACAAATCATAACGATATTCTTCTTTCTTGTAATAAAGAACATATTCCGTGTGACAGTCGGAACACCGCTTATAAGGCTGTAGAATATTTTTCCGAATATTGTGGTATTGTCTGTAATGTCAAAATTACCATCGAAAAAAATATCCCCTCACAAGCAGGACTTGCGGGGGGCAGTGCGGACGGTGCAGGTGTACTTGTTGCCTTGAACAGATTATATGATACTCACCTGACAAATGAACAATTAGCCCAAATCGGAGCAAGAATCGGGGCTGATGTACCGTTCTGTATTTACGGCGGAACAATGCTTGCCACAGGTATCGGTACAGACTTACAGAACATTGAACATAGTTTTGATTTACAAAAATACTATATTCTTTTGTGCAAACCGAATATCGGTGTTTCTACACCTATGGCATATCAGAAATCCGACAACCGTCCTTTTGCTCAAAATGTGCACAGTACGGCACTGATTCGTGCGATGAAACAAAACAACGAAAAGGATTTTCTTAAACAACTTTACAATGACTTTGACAGTCTGCTTATGCTGGAAGAAGTACAGAAAATCAAATCCATAATGAAAGAAAACGGTGCGTTGCAATCCGTCATGAGTGGCAGCGGACCTACCGTGTACGGTATCTATAACGATACTATTGCCCTGCAAAACACCTACAATATTCTAAAACAGGAATATACAGAAACTTACAGCACGAAAACTTGCGATATTGGACAAATGTTCATCGATGAGGAATATTCAGAATGAACAATATTACTTTCAAACAGTTAATCCGTTACACAAAACCAAGATATTGGTATCACTTAGGCGGTATTATACTTGTGGTGTTTGGCATTATGTTCACTATAGAACAGTATCAAAACGGTAAATTTTTTTGTGTGTTTATGGGTGTTTTTTTTACCCTGTTTATCGGTATCGGTTGTATTGCACTGGGGATTTACAAGCACTATTCTTACCGAAAAAAATTACAATATATTAAAAATGAAGATATGCACGGGCGATTACTCTACGACTTTCAGCAAGGCAACAAAGCATTTAACGGCAAATTGATTTTAGGCAGTACTTTTCTTATAGGAAAACATTCAGGAATTATCAGGGATTACGGAGAAATTGTCAGAATTTATCAGTTTATCCCGAGTAACAACTATATTGGCAAAGAATCCAGATTTCTCAAAATAGAAACTGCCACAGAACGGGATATCACACTTTGTGCTATCGAAGGCAGAGGAAAAAGTGACAAGGAACTTTCTAAAGTAATTGATTTTGTCTTGTCCAAAAATGATAAAGTACAGGTAGGTTTCATAGGTTTATAAAAGGTGATTGCATGCAGAAACAAGAATTACAAAAACAGCTTATCCGTTACACGCAACATTCTCCTCTGAAAATCATTGTCGGAACAGTAATCATTATCCTTGCTTTGGCAGTATTGTTGCTGAACTTCATCGTCCGTAAAGCTGATATGTCTTCTGTGCTGTTCGTTACGGGACTGAGTATATCTTTGGGAGGTCTTTCTTTATTAATGGGTGTCGCTGAACGGCGTTATCTGAATGACACGCTCCGAAAATCAGAACAGAACCCTACTGAAAAACAAAAACTACTTTCTGATTTCAACAATGGTGATAAAAATGACCGTATTATTCTTGGGGAATACTATATTATCGGCCGCCATACAGGAACAATCGTATCTTATGAACAGATATCAAGAGTATATCAGTATGTACATTCTACAAACGGTTTTAATGACAGCAAAATTTTAAAGGCAACGCTTTTTGAGGGAAGAACGGTAGATTTATGCAAATTACCTTTGCGTGATAAAAAGAATGTTGTCGTTGAAGAAATTATAGCGTATATTTTACATAAAAATCATAGGGTATATGTCGGTTATCGTAACAAACTTAATCCCCATGAAGGAAAATTTACCTATGAAGATGTTGATATGATTAATTA
>CACYBZ010000169.1 GCA_902772795.1 uncultured Ruminococcus sp.
CGCCCCTGAACCCCGCAAGCCTTTAAAAAGGCTTGACCGAAACTTTAAGGCGAAATCTGCTGTCGCAGATTTCGGACAACGCAGAGAAAACTCTCCGAACGAAGTGAGCCTCAAAAGTTTTTGTCCAACTTTTTTCAAAAAGTTGGCGGGATTTTTAAGGGCGGAGCCCTTAAACAACTAAAAACCTCCCGTATTGGTTTTACGGGAGGCTTTCTTATTAAAAGAACTTTAATTATTCTGCTTTAGGGCCTGCATTGACAACTTCTTCTGACATCAATGTGTACTTCTTAAAGTTGTCGACAAAAGACTGTGCCAACTGCTTTGCTTTAGCTTCGTAGTCAGCTTTGTTCTCCCATGTGTTGGCGGGAATCATCAGTTCATCGGGAACACCGGGGCAAGTCGTCGGAACAGATACTCCAAAATAAGGGTCTGTGACAAATTCGCTCTTGAGAAGTTCACCGTTGAGTGCTGCGGTTACCATTGCACGGGTATAAGATAACTTCATTCTCTTGCCTGTGCCGTTCCAGCCTGTGTTGACAAGATAAACCGATGCTCCTGCTTTTTCTACCTTTTCAGCCAGCATTCCTGCATAAACGGACGGGTCAAGCGGAAGGAACGGTTCACCAAAACAGGTTGAGAATGTGGGAACGGGTTCTTTAACACCGATTTCTGTACCTGCCAGCTTTGAAGTAAAGCCTGATACAAAATAATACATTGCCTGATTCTTGTCAAGCTTGGAGATGGGAGGCAATACGCCGTAAGCGTCAGCGGTAAGGAAAATAACGGTCTTGGGAACGCTTGTGGACATGCCTGAAAGTTCTGCGTTGGAAATGTACTCTACAGGATAACCTACACGGCTGTTGACAGCAAGAGAGTCATCATCAAAGTCAAATTCTCTTGTTTCATCGTCCATGACAACATTTTCTACCAGTGCACCGAATCTGATAGCATTATAAATATCGGGTTCATTCTCTGCGGAAAGGTTGATACATTTTGCATAACAACCACCCTCAAAGTTGAATACGGAATCATCTGCCCAACCATGTTCGTCATCACCGATAAGGTTACGGTTAGGGTCAGCAGAAAGTGTTGTCTTACCTGTTCCTGAAAGTCCGAAGAATACAGCTGCGTCGCCTTCGCTGCCGATGTTGGCGGAACAGTGCATAGGCAATACGCCTTCTTTGGGAAGTATGTAGTTCATTACAGAGAATACAGACTTCTTGATTTCGCCTGCATACTGGCTGCCACAAATCAGGACAATACGCTTTTCATAGTCAATCATGATAGCGGCTTCGCTGTTGGTGTGGTCACGCTCAGGGATACATTTAAATCCGGGTGCAGCAATAACAGTATAGTCTTCTTCAAATGTTGCGAGCTGTTCTGCGGTAGGACGGCGGAGCAACTGATGAATGAACAGATTCTGTGAAGCCAGTTCGTTGACAATTCTGAATGACTTTGTATATTTAGCGTCAGCACCTGCGAAACCGTCAAAAATAAAGATTTCACGGTTCTGCAAGTAAGCGGTTACCTTCTCATAGAGTGCATCGAAAACAGCCTGTGTTGTCGGCTTGTTGACTTTGCCCCATGCGATTTCATTATGAACTCCCTCGGAATCAACAATAAACTTATCGTTTGCCGAACGTCCCGTATATTTACCGGTCTTGACAACCAAAGCACCTGTATTACTCAGTTTACCTTCGCCACGTTCCAGAGCCTTTTCTGTGAGCTGGGCAACGGTAAGGTTACGGTAAACAGCAACGGGGTTGATAATACCTAATTTTTCTAATCCGTATGTTTGCATTTCAAATTTCCTCCTGACTGTTATTACAGGAAATACCTGTAAAACTGTTTATACTGCTATTATGACATCTGTTATCGTGTTTGTCAAGTATCTGACGGGGCAAATTCATAAATTATTCAGAATTTGCATGAATTTGTACATATAAAATTCATTTTCCCACGGATATTTCTTTAATATGGCGGTAATTCTGCCGTTTCATGAATATTTCCCGTCATATTACTGCAATTTTCTCTCTGTCCCATTCAGCGGATAACCACAACGCTCTGGGGCGGTAAGGTGAGTTTGTTGCCTGAAAATTCCGCTTTTTTATCTGTGTTCTGTGCATGGACTTCCCCGACAATTCCCTGCCATTCGCTGTCGAGTGTGGTATCTGCACTCTTGTCGGTGCTGGCGTTGTACATGACCAGAACTTTCTTTCCGTCATATTCCGTCACATAACCTGCCATGTAGTCGTTGGCGGTTTCGACAATCTTACTGATAGTTCCTCTGGCAATTTCAGGGTTCTGCAACTTGAGGGTTATCAGTTGCTTATAGGTACTGAACAGGGAATTGCTGTCTTTCTGTGCCTTGTCGGCGGTATCGACAATCGAAGCCTTTGCCACGTCAAATGTAACATTCATCACAGGGATTTTGTCGTATTCGTCACCCGTCCACGGCATGGGAAGACGATATGTACCGTCATTGTCCTTTTCACTGCCCAGCAGACCGAGTTCTTCACCGTAGTAAATATAGGGATTTCCGGGGGCAAGCATATAGAACATTGCCGCCATTTTTTCATTTTCGACCTTTTTTCCCAGTGACGCTGCACTTCTTACCATGTCATGGTTGGAAAGGAATGAACAGTCTATGGCATTGGGATTTCTTTCCTTAATACTCTCATTCCACTTCTGTTCGGCGGAAAGCAATTTCCTGACGTTCTGTGAACGGACTGTCGTGATATAATTGCCTATTGCCGCACTCATCGGAAAGTTGAACTGACTGTCAATACCTGTGTTGTACCATTCTGCCACCGTTCCTGTTCCCGACCAGTTCTCTCCGACAATGTACGAGTCCTTTTTCAGTTCGTGTGCTGTATCGACCAGCCATTTACAGAATTCTTTTCCGTCATCTCCGCCTGTATCATAATATTTGATAGCGTCCAGTCGGAAACCTGCCACACCTTTATCCAGCCAGAACTTCATGATTTTCTTGATTTCCTCCCTGACATCGGGATTGGAAAGATTCAGTTCGGGCATGGTGTCAGAGAAATTCGCTTCGTAATAGTATTCCGTCCCCTCTATCGGAGCGTATCCGGTAACGGCATCTTCTTCCTTGACAATATGATAATATTTGGCATAGCCGTCAAAATTTCCTGCCCTGACTTCTTCGCATGCCTTGATAAACCACTCATGCTGATTGGACGAATGATTGACAACCAAATCGGTAATCACATGAATTCCCCGTTTGTCACATTCCGCAATCAGTTTTTCAAAGTCCGCCATCGTGCCGAAATTTTCATCAACCGAACAGTAATCCTCTACGGAATATTTATGATAGGATTCGGATTGTGCAATAGGGGTCAGCCAGATGCCGTCCACACCCAGATCGTCACCGCTTTCAGGATTGCCGTCATTGAGATAATCCAGTTTACTGATAATTCCCGGAATATCCCCTATACGGTCGCCATTGGAGTCACAGAAACTGTGTACAAAAATCTGATAAAAGTTTCGGTAATTGTCCGTTGACTGTACCGCCTTGTTGGGCTCCAATGTCTTGCTCTGTGACGTTGCGGAACTGTCGCCTGATGTCGATGACGTTGTATCATTTCCGCCACCGCAAGATGTCAGTACCGATGTCATGAGTGTTGCCATCATTGCCACAGCAATTAATTTTTTCTTCATGAAATTCCTCCCTTTCTGTATAATTCGCAGAAATCTGCCGATAATACTAACAAGTCATTTGTCGCTCTTTCTCCCCTGTTCCGACAGTGCAAGACCGTATTTTCTTTGGCTACGGCTTTCAGACTCAGGGGCGGAATCCCCTGCTCAGGGGAAGCGGGGGATTTTCCGCCCCCTGCCGAAACGCAAATGCTTTATATAAATATAGAGGTGAAGACTTCGCCTTCACCTCTTATCTTTTCAGGAAACTGCCATCAGGAAAATTATCCCTTTACAGCACCGCCCGTAATACCTTCTACATAGAACTTCTGCATCTTCAGGAATACTGCGGTAATCGGAATAGCAACGAGTACCGAACCTGCACAGAAATTATAGAAGAATGTATCTATTTTTTCTTTGTCCGTCATGTTCCACAATACAAGGGCAACGGTGTACTGGTCAATCGCATCACGCAACAACATTTTTGCCATGATGAAATCTGTCCAGGGACTGATAAACGATGTGATAACGGTGTAAACAACGATGGGTTTCGCCATCGGAAGAATAATCTGCCAGAAAATCTGGTTCTTTGTTGCACCGTCAATCGTTGCTGCCTCGTCAAGTGCTCTGGGAACTGTATCAAAGAATCCTTTTGAAATAAAGAAGCCCAGTGATGCACCTGCCGAATAAACGACAATCAGACCGACAATATTCTGTGACAAACCGATTGTTTTCAGAATATAATAAATAGCTATCATGGTCATGAAACCGGGGAACATGCCCAGAATCATAGCAACGTTCATAAAAGCTTTTCTTGCCTTGAATCTCAGACGGCTGAATGTATAAGATACCATCAGCACGCTAAGCGTAGAAATAACGCAGGAAAATATAGCGACAATCAGTGTGTTCATGAACGCTCTGGGATAGTTGAAAATGTCTGTGTTTGTGAAAAGTGTCTTGTAGTTGTCGAATGTCCACTTTGTCGGAATAACATGGGTAATATATACCGACTCTTCGCCTGAAAAAGATGTCATGACAATCCAGACCAGCGGAAGCACCCAGATAACGGAAAGAATCGTCAGGATAGTGTAGATAACAGCCATACCTACTGTTCTTTGTGTTTTGTAACTCTTTATCATGAGAACGCCCCCTCATCTTTAGACGATTTGGTGTTGTTGAAGGTAATCAATGAGAGCGTTGCCGAAATGATGAATACGATAATACCGATAGCTGCTGCAAGGTTGTTATCATTCTTCGTCATTGTCAGTTTATACAGCCAGGTAACCAGCAAGTCCGTACTACCTGCATTATACATATCACTCTGTTTCGGACCACCGTCACTCAACAGGAAAATAACGTTGAAGTTATTGATATTACCAACGAATGTCGAAATCAACTGCGGTGTGGTTACGAAAATCAGATAAGGAAGTGTGATTTTGGTAAACTGCACAATAGGTGTTGCACCGTCGATACGAGCTGATTCATACAAATCTTCGGGAATGTTCAGCAAAATACCCGTTGTACTCAGAATAGTGTACGGTACGCCTATCCAGACGTTGACCAGGATAATGGTAATTCTGGCAAGGTTGGGGTTACTTGCATCGCTGAAGAATTTTATCGGCTGGTCAATCCAACCCATATTTTTCAGGAAGACATTGACAACACCACTTTCTGAAAGCATCTGTGCCATCAGAAGGAGAGTTACGAACTGAGGAACAGCAACGGAAAGAACAAAACAGGTTCTGAATATGCTCTTACCTTTGAGTCCTTTGGTGTTAATCATCAAAGCAATGATGACACCCAGAATATAACAGGTGAATGTTGCTGCAACTGCCCAGATAAATGTCCAGCCGAGAATTCTGGTGAATGTGCTGGAATACATCGGGTTGCTGACGAAAATGTTACTGAAGTTTCCGAATCCTACCCATGTAAACAACTGTGTAGGCGGCTGATGGCCATGGTCGAAGTTGGTAAACGCAATCAATATCATGAAAATAAGCGGTAATATTGTAAAGCAACCTACCAACAATGTAGGAAGGGCGAGCAGTGTGACATGGAAGTTTTCGTCCATGAGCAAAGCAACGTCCTGTTTGAATGTGTTGGGTCTTGAACCTGATTTCACGATTCTTTCACATTTTACTGCGGATTTAATGTTAAGGATATAGACAGCAATAAATACCGCAATCAGAATCAGTGTCAGTGTACCAAAGAGCAAAATCAGTGTGGAGTTATCGCCGAAAACGGGCTTTTTCATAACGCCCTGCTTGACGTAAGTCGTTTCTACCGTACCCAACGTTGTGAATTTTACCAGATAAGGTGCACCAAAATTAATGATGTAAGCAAAAAAAGCAATCTCAAGACCTAAGAAAACAAGTCCTTTGACAATCTGTCCGCAAGCCAGACAACCTGCTCCCATGATAACATAAGAGAGCTTTGTGGTAATACCACCGGTCTTGAAATCGTTGACATAATGTTTAAAGAATGTCTTTATTCCCGTAAAGAAACCAATAAAGAAATTCTTCAATGCTTTTCCGAATCTCCCCAATGCTCCGGGAATAGCCGCAAAGAAACTCTTTATTTTATAAGCGATTTTCTCACCGGTACTCAGCTGCATATAATCCAGATAATTCATTAATTCACTCCCCTTTTAACAAATAATAAACCGTCCGCTGTCTGTAAAAGAACAGCCGACATTGTTTCAACCATACAAGCAGTCCGCCGTCAGCGGGCAGGACTGCTTGTATGCCAATACCTAAACCAATAATTAAAATATGTCCGTTATCAGGTTGCTGTGATACTGGTTACCATGTTGTCGTAAGCCTTGCCGATACCTGCTTCTGAAAGGTCGTTCTTCTTCTCTACAACATAAGAACCAAATGTACCTGTGGGATCCCAGAATGAACCTGCAAGACCTACCTGTGCTCTGGAGTTCTTCTCCTGTGCATAAACAGCTGACAGACAAGGGTCTTTCTGAACGGCATCACTTTCTACCAGGGATTTGACAGAAGGTCCCCAGCCCAGTTCTTTCATTCTTTCTTCCTGACATTTCTCACTTGACAGATAGTAAGCCAGAGCCTGTGCTGTCCAAGGATACTTTGTATTTGCGTTTACACCGATAAGCTTATAACCGAACATGGAAATCATGTCTTTGTCTTCACCGTCAACCTTGATGGTAGGCAATTTTGCACAAGCAAAGTTATCACCAAGAGCGGATTCGATAGCCTTACGTTTCCATGTACCGGATACACCTGCAAGTGCTTTACCGTTCTTGAGAGCGGAAGCCAGTACTTTATCGGTATCTTCATTGGAATAATGCGTGTTGTTTGCCAGAACATCAGCAAAAGCTTTTGCTGTCTTGACAACAGCATCTTTATCGTAGTTCAGTACCTGATTTTCGTCTTCATCAAGTTCGTATGTACCGCCGGCTGTCAGAGGAATAACACAGCTGTAGTAACCGTTTCCTAAGTTCATGATGAACTGTTTGTCTTTTGCATCACAGACACTCATGATACTTTCAAGAGATTTGACTTCTTCTTCTGAGATAAGGCTCTTGTTGTAGTACATGAAGTAACCGTTGTCACCTGTTTCCGGGAAGGAAACCATAGCACCTGTGCTGTCCTGTGCTGCCGAAATAGCACCGTCGATGGTTGTGTTTCTAATGTTTGCGGCAAAGTCATCTCTTACTTCAGCAACAAAACCTTTGTAGAGTTTCGATGCGTGGTCAGATACAAAGCCGAATACGTCTGCACCTGCTTCGGTATCGTTCATCAGGTTCGATGCAGCATCAGATTCACCCTGTGCAATAACTTCAATCTTAATCTTTCTGTCGGAGAAGTTCTTTGTGAAATCGTCACACTGTTTCTGGAAAATCTTGAGAGCATCTGACGGAGCCCATACTTTCAGCTTGACTTCTGTGTCTTTACCTTCGTTTTCGAGAGCCAAGTCAGCATCTTTGAGCATATCATCTACAGTTACCGCTGCTGTTTCTTCACCGCCGCCGCTTTCGCTACCGCTGTTGTCGCCACTGCCACTGTTGTCGCCACCTGCAGAACTTGTGGTGTCACCGCCACCGCCGCCACATCCTGTGAATGCTGTAGCAATCATACATGCTGCTAAAAGAATTCCGGCTACTCTCTTTGTTTTACCAAACATTTTTTTTCCTTCTTTCTTTAAAATTTAAAACTTAATGCTTAGACAGTTACTTGTTTAAACTGCACTAATTCCGTAATCAGACAGTTTCAATAATTGTCATAACTACTTGAACTTATGATATCATATACCACTAATAATTGCAATATATTTTAGTTATTTTAGTTACATTAATAATTTTAACGTATGTTTTTTGTGTGTTTTTACCAATGATTTTTATTCATTTTTACTTTATGCACAATTTAGAGGTGAAATTAATAGGTAAATAGTGGAATTTATCTAAGACTGTTTTTTGTCTAAAATAACCAAATATCTGTTTTGACATTCTCTGATTATATAAAATATCACAAATTTTCCCGTCAGAAACAGCCGTCTGCCAAAAAATATTCTCTAATTTCTCTTTCGTTCCCACTTTATTTTTTGTGGTATTGTCCTATAAAATATGAACTTTTCCATTGACATTCCCCATATAATATTGTAAATTAAATCTGTAAATTCACAAAGGAGCGTTATCATATGAAACTCGACAAACTGTTACATAATATAACCTATACCTGTCTTCAGGGCAGTACGGATAAAGAAATATCTTCGGTCATTTACGACTCCCGAAAAGTGACTTCAGGTTCACTTTTCATCTGTATCAAGGGAGCTGTTTCGGACGGTCATCGTTTTGCGTCTATGGCGGTGGAAAAGGGTGCTGTTGCTCTTGTCGTGGAAGATGACATTACCGTTCCCGAAAACGTCACGGTTATCAAGGTGGAAAACAGCCGTTATGCCATGGCCTGTATTTCGGCGGAATACTTCGGCAATCCTGCCAATGAACTCAAAGTCATCGGCATTACAGGAACAAAGGGAAAAACCACTACCACATATCTTGTCAAATCCATTCTGGAAAATGCCGGGCATAAGTGCGGTCTTATCGGTACGATTGAAACCATTATCGGCGATAAGGTCATCAAAGCCAACAATACCACGCCCGAATCCTATATCTTACAGCAGTATTTCCGTGAAATGGCGGATATCGGCTGTGACTGTGTGGTCATGGAGGTATCTTCTCAGGGACTTATGCTCGACCGTACCGCAGGATTTATGTTTGAAATCGGTATTTTTACCAACATCGAACCCGACCATATCTCCCCCACCGAACACAAGGACTTTGACGATTATCTTCATTGTAAGAGTCTGCTGTTCAGACAGTGCCGTCACGGTATTGTCAATATTGACGACAAACACGCTGATTATATTATCGGTCAGGCAACCTGCGATATCTCTACTTACGGATTTTCACCCGACGCTGATTTTCGTGCCTGTAATACCGAACTTTTCACAGAAAAAGGCTGTCTGGGGGTAAAGTACGACATTTCGGGTAAAACAGAAATGCACGTCGAAATTGATTTGCCCGGCAAATTCAGCGTTTATAATTCTCTGACCGCTGTTGCCATATGTCATTATTTTGCCATCAGTCAGGAAACCATAAAAAATGCCCTGAGGGGGGCGAAAGTCAAGGGACGTATCGAAATGGTAAAAGTTTCCGATGAGTTCACGCTGATGATTGACTACGCTCACAATGCCATGGCTCTGGAAAGTCTGCTGACAACCCTGAAAGCCTATAATCCCAAAAGACTGGTATGTCTGTTCGGTTGCGGAGGCGACAGGGCGAAAGAACGACGTTTCAGTATGGGCGAAGTTTCGGGAAAACTGGCGGATTTGACGGTTGTCACTTCTGACAATCCACGAACAGAAGACCCCATGGCAATTATTGAAGATATTCTGACAGGTCTTAAAAGGACGGACGGCAAATATATCGAAATTCCCGACAGACGCAAAGCGATTGAATGGGTGATTCACAACGGGCAAAGCGGTGACATCATCGTTCTTGCCGGCAAGGGACACGAAGACTATCAGGAAATCAACAACGTAAAGTATCCGCTTGACGAACGTGACGTTATCGCCGAAGTACTGCAAGGCATAAAACAATAAACTTTGAGGGGCTTTGCCCCTCAACCCCATCAGGGGCTCCGCCCCTGAACCCCGCAAGCCTTTAAAAAGGCTTGACCGAAACTTTAAGGCGA
>CACYBZ010000170.1 GCA_902772795.1 uncultured Ruminococcus sp.
TGCGGTAAAGACGATTACGTCTGCGGAAGGTGGTATTGCCACATGGAAAAGCAGAAGCGGTCTTGATGACGAATGGTTGTATAATCAGTATATGCTGTATTCTTTACACGGACAGACCAAGGACGCTTTACACAAGAATTATGCGGGTGCGTGGGAATATGATATTGTCATTCCGGGATATAAATGCAATATGACAGATATACAGGCAGCGATAGCACTGGTTCAGTTAAGGCGGTTCAGGGAGATTCAGGGCAGACGGCGAGATATTATCAGAATGTACGATAAGGCAATGGACGAAATGGGAGTAGGTTATCTGCATCATGTAAACAGTGATTTTGTCACGAGTTGTCACATTTATCTTACCAGAGTAAACGGTATCGGACACAGGGAACGTAATGAAATTATTAATTGTATGGCGGATAAGGGAGTAGCCTGTAATGTACATTTCAAGCCGTTGCCGATGATGACAGCCTATAAGGATATGGGTTTTGTTATTGAGGATTACCCCAATGCCTATGCACATTATAAAAATGAAATCACGTTACCTTTGCATACGAAATTGTCTGATGATGACGTAAAGTATGTTATTGATTCTTACCGGGAGGTACTGACAGAGTTAAAATTGATATGATTGTCATAATAAGGAAAACTGCCGTAAACAGAGGACGGCAGTTCTTCTTTTGTGCAAAAAGAAAACGTATTTTCAGGAAAACAGCCAGGTAATATTATCTGAATTTGTTGTTGTTTTTCAGGTATAATGAACATTTAGCAAGTAGGAATTAATCTGCAATTTAAGTTGACAGTAAATTGTAAAGGATATATAATAATACATAATATATGGTGCGTACTCGTATATTTTTTATGAAAAAAGGTGGTATTGCGATGGCGGATAAAGTATTATATGAATATATATTACAGGATAAAAATCTGTTGGAAGAAGCAGAACTTCTGCGAAAAAAGTATAAAATAAGGTTAAAAGATATTTGTATAGAGAGAAATGGCAACAGATATATACCACTGAAACTGACAGATAAATTCAATTATGTTATTCACGTTGACTTTACCACAGACCGTTTCGGTTATCTTACGGACTACCACTGTGACGGTGGCGAACAGTGTACAGAACATTTTTGTGTTCATTGTCTGTTAGCGTATCAGTATATTACAGAAGAATGTCACATAGATGTTTTATGTTCAGCGGAGAAAATGCCCGAAACAGCAGAAGTGCCTTTTGAAGAAGTGATGACGCAGAGTAGAACGGAAGCAGAACTTTTTGAAGAGAGAAAAACAGAAACGGATTTTTGGACAAAAACAGAAGATGATTTTTTGAAGACTCAAGAAGACAATAACTGTTTTTGGGAAAAAGAAAACGAGGGGATATCAGAGTCAGAAAAAGAACACAGACAAATGCAGATTCTTTTGGGAACGGATATGAATACAGGCGTACCCGTTTATTTATTGCCGAACAATACAGAGATGGTGTTGAATAACAATGTGGGCATTATCGGAACAATGGGAACAGGAAAAACGCAGTTTACCAAATCCCTGATTGCCCAGTTGCACAGCAAACAGGAAGATAATTATGACGGCACACCGACAGGCATTTTAATTTTCGACTATAAAGGGGATTACAACAAATCGAAAGCGGATTTTGTTTCCGTGACGGAGGCAAACGTTATGCGACCTTACAGGGTGAAATACAATCCGTTTGCCTTGCACAAAAGAAAACAGGATATACCGCTTATGCCTTTGCATATTGCCAATACGTTTACGGATACGATTTCCCGGATTTATAATTTAGGGTCTAAACAGACGAGTGTTCTGCTGGAAAATATTATTGAAGCTTACCGACAGCAGGGAATTTTTCCTGAAGATGAAAGAACGTGGAACAGACCCGCACCGACATTTGAACAGGTATACCGTCAGTATGAAATGAATGGTATGGGAAATGTCAGGGATTCATTGTCAGCGGTGATGAGTAAACTGCACAATTTTGTTATTTTTGAACCTGACCCGTTAAAGACGGTTTCCCTGACAGCGTTACTGAAAGGAACGGTTGTGATTGACCTTTCGGGATATGACGAAGATATTCAGAGTCTGATAATCGCTATTACCCTGGATCAGTTTTATTCGCAGATGCAGGCGGGGGGTTCGAGTAAAACGGACGGAAAATACCGTCAGTTAAAGACGTTTATTTTTGTTGATGAAGCAGACAATTTCATGAAGATGGGATTCCCGTCATTAAGAAAGATACTGAAAGAGGGCAGGGAGTTTGGTGCAGGCGTGATTCTGTCCACGCAGAGTTTACAGCATTTTTGCAGTAATAACGACAACTATGCCAAATACATGAACACATGGGTAATTCATAATGTCAGCGATCTGAACAGAAAAGATGTGGAATTTGTTCTGAAGCAACAGCAGAAGAGTGAGGAACTGGAGTCATTGTACATGGCAATAAAGGGACTGAAAAAACATCAGAGTATTGTCAGAATTGCCAACGACAAGCCGATACTGATTCAGGATAAGCCATTCTGGCAGTTATACAATGAAATGTTAGGGAGAATCTGAAGATGAAAATAGGAATTGATTTTGGAAGCACATATTCTACAATTTCCAAGTATAATCCAACCACTGACAATGTAGAGGCACTGCATCTGGAGGAGGGAGCACCTGTCAGCATACCGTCAGCGGTGAGTGTTGCCAGAAAAGATGGTTCTGTTTCCTGTGGAGATGTTGCCAAAAGTAGGACAGGAAGTATGGCATATACAGTATATGATGGTTTCAAAATGCTTCTGGTAGAAACCGACCCGAAAGTAATTGCGGCAAAAAAATATACTGATAAATACACACCGAAATATATTACCAGATGTTATCTGGAATCGTTATTGCAAGGGGTCATACAGCGGTTCGGCAAAGATGACAAGGTATTGGAAGAAGTGTTCATCTGTATTCCTGAGATATGGAGCAGTCATATCACCACTCTTGACGGCAGAAATTTACTGGTGGATATTCTGACAAAAGATATCAATGTTCCTATCAGGAAAGTCAATGTAGTCACAGAACCTGAAGCGGCAAGTGCCTTTTTTGCCCATAACTATGAGAAAGAAACCAAAAAAAGATTTAACGGACATCTTTTATTGATAGATTACGGTGGAGGCACGTTGGATATTACGCTGACGCAGGTAATTTCTGACGGCAGAGGAAAAATGGAAATCGGTTACCGTGAAGGTGGCGGTGTAGGAGAGAATCACCCTGACATGACAGGAAATATTTCTTTGGGAAATGCAGGGCTATCCTACTTGCAGGCGGTTTTGCTGATGGCTCTGAAAGATGCAGGAAAAGCGGTGCATGATTGTGCCAATGCCAGATTCAAGAAAGCGATGGTTGCTTTTGAAAGGGCATTGAAGTCCGTGGACGGTATCAGAACCATAGAAGACGTTTTTGGAGAATTCGGCAGTTACAATCATTTTGATGAACTGCTTGAAGAAGACCCTGTGATTTTTACTTATATTGATTACGATGATGATGTTATCGACATCACGTGTCAGCATTTGCTGAAAGCGTATCAGCAGAGTATCGAAAAAATTCTCAACGATGAAATTACCAGCATCAACAGGAGAGTTACCAGACATATCGGCAGAAATCCGTGCAGTCCCGAATCAGGAGCAATGGACGATTTCAAAATTGCCCTGGTAGGGGGGTTCGGTTCTTTTTACCTTGTCAAGAAACAGATTGCTGAAATTTACAATATCAGTGCAGATAACAAGAATGATATGCGTTTCAAAAATATCCGTACCGACCAGAGTGAACAGGCAATTTCGCTTGGAGCGGCGTTGCTGGCTTCGGGCAGGGTGAATTTACAGAAGACAGCACGTTATTCTATCGGTCTGTGCACAAAGGGAACGGATCAGAAAAGACATCTTTACTATGGAATCAGGTATCATCAGCAGTTGGAAGCAGGAAAACCGTATTTCATCTGTTACAATGATAATCCTGACAACAGGGTCATTTATACGAATCTGAAAAATAATCTCAACGAATTTGCGGTGGGATTTTCCGACGAGTTCAACAAATTCACCAAACTACCGCTGAAAAGCAGTATTCTGAAAAGACTGGAAGGATTACCGGTAGAAAGCTTGTGGTACATCGGATTTTCGATTGACAATAACAATGTAGTATCCGTACATATTGTACCATATTACCGTATGCGGGGAAGAAGTGACGGAATGGTGATTCCACTTGACAGCTATGCCAATATGTTTGACATGACGGCGGTGAAGGAGGAAGACATCAATGAACTTTGACAATCTTGAAGTAGCGATACACCTGAATCATAGCGAATTACCGTCATTGTGCATGGCTTTTTACCTGATACAGAATCTGGTAAAAGACGTTGAAACAGCGTCAGGAGAGAAATTCAGAGATGTGGATTTAGGCAATGCCGATGAATTTCCGATATTGCTTGCGGGACAATGTCGGCTGATAAAGTCTGTATATGAAAGCAATTTGTCGTTGATTACCAGGAATAAGGAAAGGCTGGCACAACTCAACGGAATTCTGGCAGACATTCAGAAAGAACTTGACAGTTGTGCAGAAGTCAGCAATGAGATTGTCGCCAAAGAAAAAGAATATGAACGTCTGCAACAGCAGAAAGAACAGATGTTGCATGATAAAACAGCTTATGAACAGGTTTCCCATAGATGTGCAGTGCTTACAGCGGACATACAGAATATGGAGCATTATGATATCAGTGCGAGAAAACAGGAAGAGGAACGGTTGAAAGAGCAGTATCAGAGTTTTGATGTCCAAAAGCGTGAACTCAGCGAGAAAGTCAGTGTTCTGATATCGGATAACCGTCAGCTTGAGTCGGAGATAGCCAGGCTGACAGAAGAAAATGCCCGCAGACAACAACAGAAAGAAAGTCTTGAAAAGCAGAAAAAAGACTGGGAAGCACAACTGTATGAAGCAGAAACACGTATCCCTGAACTCGAACAGGAAAACCATCAGAAACAGGAGCAGTTATCAGAACTTGTCACAAAGCAAAAATATCTTGAACAGGAAAAAGAACGTCTTGACGGGCAGATTACCCACAGACAGGAGCAGTACAATCGGTTTTACCGTGAGCATATTGAGCCGTTGCAGATACAGTATAATCAACTCAGCGGGAAAGTCAGTAATCAGGAAAGTGAGAAGCAACATCTTGCTGACAGCAAGAAACATCTGACAGAAAGATATCAGCAACTGTTGTCGGATATTTCGGTGTTGCCTGAAGAAATCAAGAATCTGGAAAAGCGTATCTGTGAACAAAAAACACAGAAAATTGTTTTTGACAGGCAGAGAAATGATTTTGAAAGCAAATATAAGGAACTGTTGGAGCAGGTGGCAACTGTACAGAATGAAACTATCATGTTGAGTACAGAAAGTATTCCACGGGTACAGAAACTGTTGCAGATAGCCCGGAGCGACAACACAGAAAGACATCAGCAGTTGGAGGATATCCGTCAGCAGTTGGAAACCGTCAGGAAGGATACGGCAGAGGCTGAACAGAATATTGCGGGCAGTACCGTAATGCTGGCACAGAAGCAGAGGGAACTTGAGGATTTGAGAACCAGATATCATCTCAACAGTGAAGAAATTGCCAAACTGGAAGAACAACTGACACAACTGAAAGGCAAAACCAGTAAAGAAAAATTTGCCACACTGCTGGGTCAGCTCAGGGCAGACATTGAAGAACTGAAAGAACGGGAAAAACAGGAAAAAGAGCTTACAGGAAAATGTGTGGAGTTACAGACAGCCATTCATAAAGAAAATGAAACACTGGAAAAACTGCAAAGAAATAAAGCTGAGTATGAAAGGAAACTGGCAGAAATCAGCAGTTTGCAAAATATGTTGGGACGTTATCAGACAAAGGAATTTCAGGAAGAATTCATACATATCAGAGAAAAA
>CACYBZ010000171.1 GCA_902772795.1 uncultured Ruminococcus sp.
GCAATATTTTTCTTATATTTGAGCTGATGTTCCAGACTCGCCCAGCAATCCATAGCGATAGTTCTCAACTGAATTTCCACTTCAATATGATTTGCCTTTTCACTTTCAAAAGGTATCGACAAAATAATATGTAAACTACGATAACCGTTCGACTTAGCATTGGCAATATAATCTTTTACCTGAACAACTTCCCATTTGTTACTTTGTCGAATCTTCTCCAACATAATATACACATCGCCGACAAAATGTAAAACAATTCTCAATCCAACAATGTCAGAAAGTTTCGTCAGACCATTTTCGACTGTATCAGCAAAACCACGCATTTTCAGTTTTTCACGCATACTTTCTGCACTTTTTATCCGACTTTTGACGTGCTCTGCCAATGCCGTTTCAGAATCAGTACTGATACTATCCAAAATATTCTTTACTTCACCCAGAAGAAAACTTTCTTTTTCCATGAGCAACGGCAAAAATTCACCGTAAAAAACTTCGTCTTGTTGTGTCATAACTCTGTTTCCTCTTTCATCTGCTATTATTTTCCAAACTGTTTTCCAAAAAATTTGCAACAGCAAATTTCCTCAAAAAGTTTTGTCGAACTTTTTCAAAAGTTCGTGGGACAAGTGGTAACACCCTTTTTGGGATTTTTAAGAGCAATGTCCCTTAAACTCCTAAATACATTTCCAGAATTCTGATGCTATTTTAACAAGATTTCTTCATCAACCCCTGTCAAACTTTGACATGTCAACACAATTGACTGCCAACGATTATATTCTTGTAAAAAATACTGATGAGCTTTTTTTGCCTCTAACACTCATCAAATTTATCCATTTTAAAAATCTTCCGTCAGTAGTTCTTGCTTTCTTTCTCATAAATCTCAAAAGTTTTTTATTCTACTGTAACCACTTTATGTTCTGTATTATCAAAAAAACAAACCTTTACTAACATACAAGTTATAGCAAATACTGTCACTGTTAATGCCTTATTAGTAAAAAATGCATGAATAAAACTGTGATTTAAAGTAATGGCATACCAAAAAAATGGTAACAAGGAAATGATGACAAAAGGTACTACGATACCAACTATACGGAGCACAGAAATTCTATGCCTATTAATTAGAAACCTGAAAGCAATAAATACCAGCATACTCAAAATAAACAACACTAAAAAATAGCGGAAAGGTGTATCTTTAAAATTATTGATATTTCTCAGAAATGTTTCTTTTAAATTAATACTGTGCTCTGAATCTGTCGACGATGTTCTCAAAGCCATCGATGTGAATGCCTGCTGAAATATATTCCTTCGCAAAACAATACTGGCAATAAGCCACTTTGAAAACCACATTCCACCATATCCTATTCCCCAACAGTAAAATATTTTTATCATATCCTCCAGTTCTTTTCTAAGGGAATATTTCTGATTCATCACAAAAAATAATGTTCCTGGTATTCCTAAAACAGTAATCGGATATGTCAAAAAATCAAAATAGGCCAAAGCAATTCCCATGTACAAAAATACTTTTGGAGATGATTTTCTGCTTGTTATCAATATGACAATCAATCCTATATTCAGTATATAATAACAAGTGGAATATTGTATACTCAACACTAAAGTAGTTGGTACAAAACTTAATACGGTCAAGAGGTAAGGAATAAGATAGTATTTCAAGTTTTTTTTCACTAGTAGTATACATATGGTTGCCATTACTCCATATTGAACGACCATGTTTATCACTCTTAACCCAAAATAATCAGTAAAACAAAAAATTATTTTTGTCAAAACAAGAATACCGTGCCAATATCTTTCATAGGAAATTGTTTTTACCAAAGCTTCATCTTCTATATAATGTTTATACAAAACACTCAATTTAAAAACATCATAATCCTTCGTCAGACCATTGCTAACCTCCATAGCAGATTTCAAACTATTTTCAGTATCACTGTATGCTGTTTCCATTAAAATCCATGCATCGGTAAAGTCATCAAGTTCACTATGACACCATGAAAAAACAGAATGATTTCCTGCTGTAAAATAAAAATCATCGACCGATTTTCTGATATTTTCATCTATTTTTTCTGTTGGTATCATATATACCAACGTCAGCAAAACAGTACCTATCAATGCACATATAAAAATTTTTACTGCACACATACCGTTAAAACGTAAATAGCTTTTTAACCAATTTTTCATAAATCTCCCTACTTTATATAAATTCGTTTTTTCTATGTACACCATTACTCAAGAAAAAACTTCCACTAACACCTTGATAATACGTCTTTTATAAACTTCAGCAACAGTAAATTTTACTCCGCCAATCACAATAGACGGCTTTTCATTTTCACTTGGGATTTTTCCCAACTTGTCAAGAATCAGTCCTGCCACAGTATCGAATTCATCTTCAGGTAAATGTGACCCTATCAGCTGATTGATTTCATCAATACTTGCCGATGCATCAACAGAATACACCTGTTCCGAAATTTTTTTGAATTCTTCTTCCTCATGGTCGAATTCGTCCTGAATGTTTCCCATAATAAATTCTATCAAATCTTCCAACGAAACAATTCCGTCTGTACCACCGTATTCGTCCACAACA
>CACYBZ010000172.1 GCA_902772795.1 uncultured Ruminococcus sp.
GTCAGGGGCTCTGCCCCTGAACCCCGCAAGCCTTTAAAAAGGCTTGACCGAAACTTTAAGGCGAAATCTGCTGACGCAGATTTCGGAGAACGTAGGGAAAAAATCCGAACGAAGTGAGCCATAAAAAGTTTTGTCCAACTTTTTCAAAAGTTGGTGGGGTCAAGGGGCAAAGCCCCCTGGCAGGATTTTCAAGGGTGCAACCCTTAAAATTGACGTTGATATGAAGGAAGTGGAGAAAATTGCGTGAGGCTCAGTGGAAAGACTATGAACTGATTGACACATCAGACGGTGAAAGACTGGAACGTTGGGGAAATATCATTCTGATAAGACCCGACCCGCAAATTATATGGACAACGGAGAAGAAAAATCCGTTATGGAAAAAAGCACACGCAAGATATCACCGTTCCCGTACAGGTGGTGGAAAATGGGAAGTCTACAAGAAAATTCCCGATGTGTGGCAGATAGGTTATCACGATATCCGATTCAATATCAAGCCTATGGGATTCAAACACACAGGCGTATTTCCTGAACAGGCGGTCAACTGGGATTTTACCGAAAGTGTCATCAAAAATGCCGACCGTCAGTTGAATATACTCAATCTGTTTGCGTATACGGGCGGTGCAACGTTGAGTTGCCTTCGTGCAGGTGCGAAAGTCTGTCATGTTGATGCGTCCAAAGGTATGGTACAGTGGGCGAAGGAAAATGCGGTGGCTGCTCATCTGGAAAAATCTCCTGTCAGATGGATTGTTGACGACTGTATCAAATTCGTACAGCGTGAACAAAGACGGGGTAACAAGTACGACGGTATCATTATGGATCCTCCGTCATACGGCAGAGGTCCGAACGGTGAAGTCTGGAAACTGGAAGAACAACTGTTTTCGCTTGTACAACTTTGTTCGACTATACTTTCTGACAAAGCGGAATTTTTTATTCTCAATTCCTACACAACAGGACTTTCACCGTCCGTTATGGAATATCTGTTAGGGATTTGTCTTGTACCGAAATTCGGCGGAAACGTGAGTGCTGATGAAATCGGTCTGAAAGTGACAGATACGGATATGGTTTTACCATGCGGTTCAACGGCGATATGGAGAAGATAATGTTAAGGGAAGATTTTATTCAGGTAAATCACGTCAGTTTTTCTTATGGGGAACATAAGGTACTTGACGACATTTCATTTACCATAAAGCAAGGTGAATTTGTGGCTTTGCTGGGGCATAACGGTTGCGGTAAATCCACGATGGCAAAATTATTCAATGTACTGCTTGTTCCCGAAAGCGGGGAAATTGTCGTTGACGGACTCATCGCCAAAGAAGAAGACGATGTTTATGAAATCCGCAGTAAGGTAGGACTTGTCTTACAGAATCCCGATAACCAACTGGTAGCGACAATCGTTGAAGAAGATGTGGCATTCGGTTGTGAGAATCTGGGTGTACCGCCACAGGAAATCCGTCAGCGTGTGGACAGTGCCTTGAAATCCGTCAATATGTATGAGTACCGCCGACACGCTCCCCATAAACTTTCGGGAGGACAGAAACAGCGTGTTGCCATAGCAGGCATTATCGCCATGCAACCGCAATGTATTGTTCTGGACGAACCCACCGCCATGCTTGACCCTAAAGGGCGTAAAGAAGTCATGGATACCATTCAGTATTTAAACAAAGAAAAAAACATTACCGTTATTTTAATCACGCACTATATGGACGAGGCGGTACAGGCGGACAGGGTGCTTGTCATGGATAAAGGTAAAATCCTGACGCAGGGTACACCGCAGGAAGTTTTTTCTCAGGTAGACTTGCTGAAAGAAAAATCACTTGATGTTCCGCAGGCGACAGAACTTGTCTACCGTCTTAACCAAAGTGGCATACATACCGATACTTTACCGCTCACTCCTGAAACGTGTATTGCTCAGCTTGAAGAACTACTGAAAGCCCAGGCATAAACCGAACGAAGTGAGCCATAAAAAGTTTTGTCCCACTTTTTCAAAAGTGGGTGGGGTCAAGGGGCGAAGCCCCTTGGCAGGATTTTCAAGGGTGCAACCCTTGAATCAGGATTTTTAAGGGCGAAGCCCTTAAACAGTGAGGAGACTGGCAATTTGGATAGTGTACTGAAAGTAGAAAATCTGACTTACAGATATGCAACGGGTACGCCGTTTGAAAAAACAGCTGTTGACCGTGTTTCTTTTTGCGTAGAAAAAGGAGCATTTGTCAGTATCATCGGACACACAGGGTCGGGAAAATCTACCCTTGTACAAATGCTGAACGGTCTGATTAAACCCACGTCAGGCAAAGTATATCTCAACGATAACGACATCTGGAAAGAACCGAAAAAAATCAGAAATATCCGTTTTAAAATAGGTATGGTATTTCAATACCCCGAATATCAGCTGTTTGAAGAAACGGTTGCCAAAGATATTGCCTATGGGCCGAAGAATATGGGATTGTCTGAAAGCGAAATTCAGGAAAGGGTGGAAGCGTCAGCGGATTTTGTCGGACTTGACCGCAGTTTTCTGGAGAAGTCACCGTTTGAACTTTCTGGCGGTGAAAAACGTCGTGTTGCCATTGCGGGAGTGATTGCCATGAATCCTGAAGTCCTTATTCTGGACGAACCTACTGCAGGTCTTGACCCGATGGGCAGGGAGTTGCTGTTGTCGCAAATCCGTAAATACCACGAAAAACAACAGAATACGGTACTGTTCGTTTCGCACAGCATGGAGGACGTGGCAAGAATTTCGGATAAGGTACTTGTCATGAACGGTGGAAATACAGAATATTTTGACGTTCCCGAAAAGGTGTTTGCCAAAGGGGAACATCTCGGCAGTATGGGACTGAAAATTCCGCAGATAACACAGATTATGAACGCACTTTCCGACAAAGGCTACAATGTCGGAAAGGGTATACTTACCATAGATAAGGCATTGGAAGAACTGGTGGCTATTCTGAAAAAATAAGGGGAAATCATTTTTGTTAAAGGACATCACATTAGGACAGTTTTTTCCGGGAAATTCTGTCATACACAAAGCAGACCCAAGAGTAAAAATTATACTGGTTACCGCCTACATCGTATTTTTATTTGTGGCAGGAAATTTCGGGTCACTGGGGTTTATGGTCTGTGTGACGGCATTTATCATGCTGGTCACGAAGATTCCGCTGAAGATGTATGTCAAAGGATTGAAACCCGTGTTATTTATTCTGCTGTTTACCTCAGTGCTGAACATCTTTTACGGCAAAGGTGAACCGCTGTGGCAATGGGGAGTGCTGAAAATTACGGAGGACGGCATAAAAACAGCCGTTTTTGTGTCGGTGAGAATTGTCGCATTAATCATGATAAGCTGTATTCTGACCTATACCACGTCACCGACCGATTTGACAGACGCACTGGAAAGAATTATGAAACCGTTGAAAATATTCAGAATACAGGTTCATGAAATAGCGATGATGATGACCATTGCTCTGCGGTTTATTCCGACGCTTTTGGAGGAAACAGAAAAAATCATGAACGCACAGAAAGCACGAGGAGCAGACATGGAAAGCGGAGGACTGATAAAAAAGCTGAAAGCCATGCTTCCTGTACTGATACCGCTTTTTGTATCGGCGTTCAACAGGGCATTTGAACTGGCGGTAGCGATGGAATGTCGCTGTTACCGTGGGGGCAAGGGCAGAACAAGAATGAAAGTACTGAAAATAGGAAAGACAGATATTATTCTGATTTTGTTTTCCGTCATGGTACTGGCAGGAGTGATAGTATGCAACATGAAATTTCCACAGCTCGCAGTGAAGTGAATACAAGAAATTTTCTGGTGGTAATCGCCTATAACGGAAAGCATTATCACGGCTGGCAGATACAGGACAACGCTCTGACGGTACAGGAAGTCTTTCAGAACGCTCTGGAAAAAATCATACAGCAAACCCCTTATGAAATCAAAGGGTGTTCACGTACAGACAGCGGAGTCCATGCCAACAAATACTGTATCAGTCTGAAAATGGCACATAATATTCCCTGTTACCGTTTGCAGACAGCACTCAACCGCTTTTTGCCGAAAGATATTTCTGTACTGGACGTACAGGAAAAATCGTTTGATTTTCATGCCCGATACAGCTGTAAAAGCAAGCAGTACATTTATAAGATATGGAATTCCTCTGTCAGAAATCCGTTTCTGGACGGACTTGTCTATGAATACCGTTTTCCGATAGATGAAAAACTGCTGGATAAAGCGTGTAAAGCCTATATCGGCAGACATGATTTCACGTCATTCTGTACGATTGACAACAGCCGAAAGTCTGACAATATGGAAAGAACGGTAAAGGATTTTTCTGTCAGACGTGAGGGCGACATGGTCATCATGACGGTGGAGGCAGACGGATTTTTATATAACATGGTGCGTATCATGGTGGGAACGCTGATGAAAATTGCACAGGGTAAATTTGAACCTGACTGTATCGGAAGAATTATTGACGCAAAAGACCGTTCCAAAGCGGGAGCAACAGCACCGGCCTGCGGATTGTATCTGAATGAAGTCAGATATTAGTTTCTGACTGAGGTTTCATCGGATTCAGGGGTTTGAGAGGTGAAAAATCATGGAAAGAAAGAAAAGCAAATTGAGAAAACGGGAAATGTTGAGTTATGAAGATGAACCGATAGAAGAGTACGAACGTGACGAAACGAAAAGGGAACGGCAGAAGAAAAATGATGCAGAAGATAACAAAAAGAAATTTTTCAAAAATCGGAAAGCGATGAAGATAGTCATCATAGTTGTCCTGCTTGTTCTGGCGGTGGGAGTGGTAAGTATATGGCGTTATGCTTCACCCGAAAGCTTTCTGGAAAGTCTGTCGTCGGTGAGTGTAGAGGGAGATGGTTTCCCCGTAAAAATCAAAGGAAAAACCGTCAATACGGACGATATCAGTATATTGAACAACAATTTTTCTTATATCAGTGATACGCAGTTTCAGGTTATCAA
>CACYBZ010000173.1 GCA_902772795.1 uncultured Ruminococcus sp.
ACAGACGAAAATTCCGATGCGGAATAATCTTATTTTACGTCCGAAAAACTAAATACAGTCAGATTGGCGGGTATAGGGATATTCCCGCCAAAATTTATGTTATGTAAAGACGGTGAAACTTTGGCAGAACAATCTAAAAAAACAGAAACAGGCTATATTGACATTAACGATATGTCTTTTCATGTTGATATCAACCAAAATACAGAAAAGAGAACTCCTTCAAATTCCAAAGGTAAAAACACAAAACAAAAAGAAGAAAAAGGTATCGAACAACAGTCCTTTCTTCAGGGAGCGATGATTCTTACCGTCAGTATTGTGATTGTAAAAATTATTGGTATGATTTTCAAAGTTATGTTTGCCAATATTGTTGACGGAGTGGGCAACGGCATTTTCAACAGTGCCTATGAACTGTATAATGTCATTTTTACCGTTGCCTCGGCAGGTTTTCCGATAGCTCTTTCAAGAATGGTATCCGAACATATTTCTAGGAAACGTTACAGAGATGTACGCCGACTGCATGAAATTTCCATTCCGTTTTTTGTGATTACAGGTGCGGTATGTTTTGTCATTATGGTAATACTCAGCGGATTTTATGCTAAGATGATTGGTAATGACGGGGTAAGACTACCTGTTATTGCTCTTTCTCCCATTGTACTTTTTGGTTGTCTGATGTCCATTTACAGAGGTTACTTTGAGGGCATGAGGTATATGGTGCCTACTGCTATTTCGGAAATTATAGAAGTATCGGGCAAACTGATTGTCGGTCTTTTACTTTCTTCGCTTGTCGACTATTTCGGAACAAAAGAGTATGAACAATACGGCACATTGTTCGGTGAACGTGTAGACCCTAAGCTGTTCAAACAGTTGATTTCTTCGTATACAGTTTCTGCTGCCTTTATTGGTGTGGCTTTCGGGTCTTTTTGTGCATTTCTTTTTCTGCTGTACAAATACAGGGCTACCCATGGCGGTATGACCAGACAACAGCTAAAATCTTCTCCTAAAGCTAAACCGAAAAAAACACTGTTCAAAAAATTAGCATTGACGGCTATTCCTATTGGTTTAGGGTCGTTTGTCATGAGTATTGCCAGCACGATTGATTCCATTCTCGTCAATTACAGGATTGTCAGTATTATGAAAAGCGGACATGGCGATGTATTGATGGAAATGTATCATTTCCTATTGCCTGAACATAGTGACTTGTTCGTAAAGGACTTTGTCGGAGAATATTCCATACAGGTCTTTTTATTTGGTTGTTACGGCTATGCCCTTACTTTTCTGATGTTGGTGACAGCGGTAACTCAGGTGTTCGGACAAAGTGCTATGCCTGCCTTGACAGCTGCATGGACAGCGAAAGACAAAAAAATGATAAAAAGCAATATCAATACAATTCTTAAAGTTACTCTGCTGGTTACTTTGCCTGCCGGAATAGGACTTTCTGTATTGGCAAAACCGTTGCTTACGCTTTTGTATGGTGTTCGTGTAGAAGTGGAAATAGCCACTTATGTTTTACAGGTAATGGGAATATCTAGTATCTTTATTGCCACAAGTACACCGATATGCAGTATGCTGCAGGCTATCGGACGGGTGGAGATGCCGTTGAAACTCTATACTGTAGGAATGTTAATCAAAATAGCAATTAACTATATACTGGTAGGAATTCCTCAGATTAATATACAGGGAGCGGCTGTCGGTTCGTTGATAGCATACTTGTTTGTTTCGGTAGTCGGTGTTTATATTATTGCAAAAGATACGAAAGTTATTCCTGATTTCAGCAAAATACTGATTAAGCCCTTAATTTCAGCGTTGTTCTGTGGAATTGCCGCATATTTTGTCAATTATTTTGTTGAGGGAGTACTTCCGCCGAGCAGATTTACTGTTATTCCGTCTTTAATTGTAGCAGTGATAGTTTATTTTGCTGTGCTGATTATTTCCAAGGGAATGACCGAAGAAGATTTGGCAGAAATGCCCGGTGGCAATAAGCTGGCAAGAATACTTATTAAACTCAAGATTTATAAAAAGAATACTGATTAAAAGGATTATTTATATGGATTTTTTACAAAAAGATAACTATAAATTTGAAGATTTGGTTAAAATTATTAAAATACTCCGTGACCCTGAAAAAGGCTGTCCGTGGGATAACACACAGACACACCAGTCTATCCGACAGGAGTTTATTGAAGAAACCTATGAAGTCATTGAAGCGATTGACAATAACGACAAGGAACTCTTGAAAGAAGAACTGGGAGATGTTTTGTTGCAGGTGGTTTTTCATGCCGAAATAGAAACCGAACAGAACACGTTCAATATTGACGATGTGGCTGACGGTGTATGCAAAAAACTGATTGTAAGACATCCGCATATTTTTGGTAACGTCAAAGCCGATACGGTAGACGAAGTACTGGAAAACTGGGATAATATCAAAATGCAGACTAAATCGCAGAAAACACAATCGGAAGTGCTTGAGGGTATTTCCAAAGCATTGCCGTCACTTATGCGTAGTCAGAAATTACAAAGCAAAGCTGCCAAAATCGGTTTTGACTGGAAAGATATTCACGGTGCAATGGATAAATTGAAAGAAGAAATTGCCGAACTTGATGAGGCTATCCTTATGGAAAATCCGTCAGATATCGAAGAAGAATTAGGCGATGTATTATTTTCGGCTGTGAATATTGCAAGGTTTGCCCATACTGACGCTGAAAAAGTGCTTTACAATGCTTGTGAAAAATTTATACAAAGATTTACCGCTATGGAACAATCGGCAAGGCAACAAAATATGGATATTTCAGAAGCAAGTCTTGAAACATTGAACACACTTTGGGAAAATAGTAAAAAACATCATTAAGATTAATAGAATAAACAGGAGTTTTTATGAATAGTAATATGAATAGCAATAGAAAAAAAGATTTGGCTGCCAAAGTCGCAGAAAGAGCAAATGTTTCTATTCCTGACAGCGAAAAAGTTATTTCTGCTTTATGGGACACTATCATTGATGAAATTGCTGCCGGTAATAAAGTACAGATTTTGGGGTTCGGCATTTTTGAACAGCGTGTCCGTAAAGGAAAAACCATGAAAAATCCCCGAAACCCTGACGAAATGATCGTTGTTCCTGAAGCAAAAATTCCTGTGTTCAGAGCAGGAAAAAAATTCAAAGATATTGTCAACAGTAAATAATGTTTGATTATATCAGACCCTGTACAGCTCATCAGTAAGTACAGGGTCTGAATAGCTTAGAAGTGCTTTAATCGGTAAACATCTACATATTTTACTACATGATATACAGAGAATGACGTGTACACGTCATTCTCTGTATAAAAAAAGTTTATTTATAATAAACTTTAAAATAAGACAGGGGACAAGCCATGAAAAATTTACTGGTTATATTAAGTCAAATTAATATGTTCTGTTTTGGTATGATTATATTTTTCTAATTCTCTGTAACTCCTACGAAAAACTCAAAGTCAGTAAACTTTAATCTGACTTTTTAAAAAATATATGTCATTCCCGAACATACAACGTAATTTCAGAAATGACATATGGTTTATTTTACACGCAGTATAGCGTCATATAAAGTTCGTACTTCCTGATTGATGTAATGGTCGTAGTCTGTTTCGATATCAGCGTGTCCCATCAAAGCAATCAAATCAGCGTCATTTACACCTGCCGCTGACAGCCTTGTGCTGAATGTCCGCCTGCATGAATGTGGCGTATACATTCGGCTGAACCCTGTGTAACTCATGTTTTTATCAAAGCGATAACGAAAACGGTTATAGCTTAAAGCGGTATGGTCGTCTTTATTACAGAAAATTGTTTCTCCGCCTCTGTCAATACAACGTTCTACAATGCTTTGTATTCTTGGGTGTACAGGAACTTTTCTGTCTGTGCCTGCCTTTGTTTTCATACCTGCCACAAAATACGGAATACCCTCTTCACTGATAAAATATCTGTCTTTAGTCAGTGTGATGAATTCCGTCACACGAAAACTTAAATAACACATACATATCACATAATCCAGATAATTTCCTCCGGGTATATCGTAATACATACGTTCAAACATAAAATTCAAATCACTTTCGGTAAAACGTGATTTATTGTTACGAAGTTCTGTCGGTGTGGAACAGTCGATATTTTTGGAATAATCTCGTAAAGCCCAGTCGTTATCCAAGGCAACCTTGAATATTTTTGACATGAGCAGTTTAATCAGGTTCAGACTGCCCTTTGAAAGTGCCGGGACAATTTTCGGAACACCTGTGTCAATCAGCGTTTTTTTGCCCTGTAAGTCAAGAAACAAAGGTTTTCCCTCCTGAGAAAGCTGTTGGTGTTCATCGGCAAAAAGATTGACAACACTCTGAATATCTACCGCCTTGACTTTATACATATACATATCATGCAACGGAGCAATTCTGTGCCATGTAATCATGTAGTTTTTTCTTAAAGAATCACTCAGTTTGCTGAACGATGGTTCTACATATTTATGAAATACTTCTTTGACAGTAATAATGCCGTCTGATGTGTTGATAGCCTCCATCTGCCGTATATAATCCGCAAGTGCCTTGGTGGCTTGTGCTTTGGTGGCAAAAGTTCCTATAGATACATTTTTCCCCGCAATTCTTACCGAAGCGGTATATGGCTTGCTTTTGTTGTCTTTCCGTTTATAAATACTGCCCGACCCTTTTGTTCGGTTGTGTCTTGTTTTCTCGTTCTGGTTTTTTCCGCAGTAAGGACAAAATCTGCTATCACCTATTTCTTTGTTACATCTCTTATTAATACAAATCATAACAATACCTCATCATTATTTATGGTTAATATTGTAACATATTTTCTTTTTTAATTCAATAATTTCTATAGGAAATATTGACTTTTTTCACCAAAAGTGCTACACTTACCTATAAACATTGCTATTTTATGAGGTGAATATATGAAATTTTTACATATTTCGGATTTGCATATCGGCAAAAATGATTTTTATAAAATTTCTTTGACGGAAGACCAGAAATTCATTTTACAGGAAATTATCCGTATTATCAAAAACGGAAATTTTGACGGTGTACTGATAGCCGGAGATGTTTA
>CACYBZ010000174.1 GCA_902772795.1 uncultured Ruminococcus sp.
AGTGGTATTTTGAACGAAAACCGTTAATCTTATTTGTGCATGATTATAACCTATTTCTTAAGTTGACGACATTGCCGTAAGAATGAGCCGATTCTTTTTTGAGCTATACGATTTTTCTCCTTTCCTGACACAAATCATAACTCAAACCGTAGATTTTGAACACGACATAAAGTGAGAAAATGCCGTTTTTATGCGGTAGACACGTGTGTCGGGTTAATAAAACTTCATTTTTTAAGCTATTATAACACAAATTGCACTTTAGCGAGCATAGAATTTGTAAAGCCAAATACAGAATGACAAACCGAAATAAGAAAGAGTGTCCATAACTAAAATCCGTTATGAACACTCAAACTGGTGCGGGTAACAGGACTTGAACCTGCACGGATCTCTCCGCAAGAACCTAAATCTTGTGCGTCTGCCAATTCCGCCATACCCGCATATTTAATTTTCTTTCACTGAGGTAGTGTTGCCTGAATCCAGTGTGTCTGCCAGTTCCGCCAAAGGTGTGTTTTATGAAAATCAGGTTGTAAGACCCGAAACAGATTATTGATTTATCAGACAGAAATTTTCAGATATTGGCTTTGAGTCATCAGCGTTAACCATATTGCCACCGATTTTTCTTTTTTGGTATAATTGTCAAATTTCATGCCTTGACCCTGTGACATAAGATTTCATATACAACACACTAACTTTTACTTTCCGTCTGAGTCTTATTATACAGCAAAATTTAAAATTGTCAATCATATTGCGTTGGTTTCAGTTTTATGGTAGAATAACAAATGGAAAATTATATATATGGAGTGATAGATTTTGTTAGAAACATTCTTTTCAGCGGGGGTATGTCTGTTGATAGTGCTGGTACTGTTCAGCACATCTTTTCGACAGATAGGAATGTTGCGTCCGATAGCATTGTTTTTTCTGTTCGAGGGGATATGGATAATGATAGATTACATTGTCACCCAGACTTCCCCGGGAACAGAAGCAACACAGAAGATACACTGTGTAGGTATCATTGTTTTCGGTGGGTATATGCTGTTATGTCTGCTTTACAGCCGACCGAAAAAAGAAAAAAATGAGAGAAACGGACAGTCTGACAGAAAAAAAAGACCGTCCCGAAGCAAGCATATCAACATTGAGGACAGACCTCAGCAGTAAATCCAACGGAGTAGAACGATGTCTTATTTATATGTAGCAGGATTATGGCTTGTAGCGGTTTATCTGGTGTATATGGCAGTCAAGGAATATAAAATCCTATGGATTCCCGCCATTTATTTTATTTTTCTGGGGGCGTGGCGTCTGGCGGATATCTATACAGAAGTTTCCCTCATGCAGGGGACGTATGCCTGGATACTGCGGGGAATTTCTCTGGCAGTCGTGCTGATTACGGGAGGCATTTATTATGCCGTATACCGAAAAAAATAGTCGTTACGTGAAGTTGTACAAATATATCGTTTTTTCTGGAATAAAGAATAACACGATTGTTAAAAAAAGAATAATTTGTGTGTTTTTTCAAAAAATACTTGCAATTTTTCCGATTAAGTGTTATGATAACAGACGCACGAATATTACAGAAGGAGGTGTACCGTAATGCCGAATATCAAATCCGCTAAAAAGAGAGTAAAGGTTACTGCCGTAAAGAATGCAAGAAACAAGGCTTTCAAATCAGCACTCAGAACATCAGTCAAGAATGCACACATAGCGATTGATACAAACTCAGCCGACAAAGCAGAAGCAGTTCGTCTTGCTGTAAAGAAAATCGACACTGCTGTAAGTAAGGGTATTCTCCACAAAAACACAGCTGCCAGAAGCAAATCAGCGTTGGCGAAAAAACTCAATGCATCAGCTTAAGGGCTTGTGTCAACAGTTTTGGACAAAAGCGGAGTGTTGTCAGAACATTCTGCTTTATTGTTTTTAGAAATGATTTAACAGCCTGCCCTCTGTGACAGGCGTTTTTTCTTAGCATAAAGGAGCGGTAGACAACAATGACAGGGAAACATAGCGAAGGTGGTGTATGTTCCGCAAAAGGCTTTTCGGCAAACGGGCTCAACTGCGGAATCAATCCCGATAAAAATAAAAATGATTTATGTATGGTATACAGTGACGTTCTGTGCAATACCGCAGCGGTGTACACGCAGAACAAGGTAAAAGGAGCACCGATTATCGTCACAAAGAGAAATCTGGAGCGTTCAAAAGGAAAATCACAGGCAATTATAGCGAACTCCAAAAATGCCAACACGGCAAACGCTGACGGCGAACAGAAAGCGGTCAAGATGTGTGAACTGACGGCAAAAGTACTGGGTATCAGACCTGAACAGGTCATTGTGGCTTCCACGGGAGTAATCGGGGAGGTTCTGCCCATAGAACCGATTGAAAAATCCATGAGAGAACTGGCAGACGGACTTTCTTACAGCGGAAATGCCAAGGCAGTCAACGCAATCATGACAACCGATACCGTACCGAAAGAAACAGCCATTCAGTTTGAGATAGACGGCAAAGTCTGCACGCTGGGCGGAATGGCAAAGGGAAGCGGAATGATACACCCGAATATGGCAACCACACTGAACTTTCTGACAACCGACGTTGCCATTACGTCGGAACTGTTGCAGAAAGCATTGAGTGAAACGGTAAAGACCACTTACAACTGTCTTACCGTAGATGGTGACACTTCGACAAATGATATGATTTCCATTATGGCGAACGGTATGGCAGGCAACAAACGCATTGAATGTGAAGATGATGAGCGTTATGTCATTTTCAAAACCGTACTGCACGATGTTCTGGAAGAACTCACGAAAATGCTGGCGAAAGACGGCGAGGGTGCTACCAAAATGATAGAATGTACCTGTAGCGGAGCAAAAGACCTTGATACTGCTATCATTGTTGCGAAAAGTGTCGTCCGTTCTCCGTTAGTGAAGTCAGGCATATTCGGCAGTGACGCTAACTGGGGAAGAATTCTCTGTGCCATAGGGTATGCCGAAGCTGATTTCGACATCAACAAGGTTGATGTTGATGTATCGTCAAGTGCAGGCGAGATAGCAGCCTGTCGTAACGGACTGATTGTTGCCTTTTCCGAGGAGAAAGCCAAAGAAGTTCTGTTGCAGGACGAAATTTATATTCATATCCATCTCAATGCAGGCGATGTCAGTGCCAAGGCATGGGGTTGCGACCTTACTTATGATTATGTCAAAATCAACGGGGATTACCGTTCATAAGACATAGAAAAACAGTGTTGTCCGTATTTCTGAAAGAAATTCTGACAACACTGTTTCTTTTTCTGTTATTCGGAAAAGAGGGCTGTGGAAAAATATCTTTCGGCGGTGTCGGGCAGAATGGTCACGACAGTTTTTCCTTCACCGAGTTTTCTGGCAAGTTTGAGTGCAGCCGCCACGTTCGACCCGCTGGAAATACCGCACATCAGACCTTCTTCTCTGGCAAGACGCTTTGCCGTTTCAAGTGCTTCATTGTCCGTAACGATATAAATATCATCATAGACTTCACGGTTAAGAATATCAGGAATAATGCCGTCACCGATACCCATCTGAATATGTGTGCCAATCGTACCGCCTGCCAGTATAGCCGCCTTTTCGGGTTCAATCGCCCATATTTCAATGTCGGGATACTGTGCTTTCAGTACTTCGCCGATACCCGTTATCGTACCGCCCGTACCAATACCACTGCAAAATCCGTGAATAGGTTTGGCAATCTGTGCCATGAGTTCCAGGGCAGTATGTCGTTTATGAGCCAGTGTATTATGGGGGTTGGCAAACTGCTGAGGGACAAATATATTCGGATTTTTTTCTTTCATTCGCAGAGCCGTTTGCAGACATTCGTCAATACACTTGCCGATATCGCCGAAATCATGAATCAGCTTGACTTCCGCACCGTAATGACGCACTAACTTCCGTCTTTCTTCGCTTACAGAATCGGGCATAACGATAATTGTGCGGTAGCCTTTGACAGCCCCTACCAGAGCAAGACCTATTCCCTGATTACCACTGGTAGGCTCAACAATGATAGTATCTTTATTTATCAGTCCTTCTTTTTCCGCCTGTTCAATCATATTCAGTGCAGTTCTGGTTTTGATGGACCCGCCTACATTGAGTGCTTCCACTTTGACAAGAATTTCCGCACTCCCTGCTTCGTGCATACGGTTCAGTCGGATAACAGGTGTTCTACCGACAGCCTCAAGTATATTATTGCAGACCATTGACAAAAATCTCCTTTTCAGTCGTTTTCTGTCAGGATTATAGCATACACAAAGCAATTTGTCCATGTTGTTCTGAGGCTTTGCCCTTTAAAAATCTGCAAAGTCACTTTCAGGGGGAGAAACAACTGATTTTTTCAGGCAGTTGTCCGAAAGGATTGAC
>CACYBZ010000175.1 GCA_902772795.1 uncultured Ruminococcus sp.
GGCTCCGATCGAAGTAAACGTTGACGGCTCACCGCTCTATCAGAAGGCCGCAAAATTCACTATAAAGGAAATAAACAACCAGCAGCAACATGAGGATTGGGCCAAAGGAAGAATATGAAATAATGGCATTTTGTGATCAGGACCGGTTGTGAAGTACTGGAATTATTCAGATTCATAAACGGTCCTTTATTATTCAAAATCAGGAATTGGTGTTTAAGAATCATGCAGGAAAAAATATTAGCAAGGATAGCATAAGGATATCCTTATGCCGAAAAAGTGAAAATCACTTTCTCGTTATATTTCCTAAAATATCGATGCAGAGTGTTTTCTGTATTTTCATGATCTTAAATTTGTGTTTTCGCATTATGGGTGACCATGTGCTATCCTTGCTAATCCAACTGTAAAGAAAGTTTAGACACACAAAAAGGACGTGCACATTCGGTCTGCTAAAACCGCTGCCGGGAAAAAGCGGTCGGCCGGGGAAACGTCCTTATGTATCTTCTTCACCCTGTATAGCGCCTCAACCATTCGTGCACGAATGCAACCATACAGAGAAGTTACCAATATGAAGTTGTAAGTTTTTTTATAAGAACTTGGTAAAAAGATTATATAAGAAACATTATGGAATTGCAATCATAGCATACTCTTCAGTACTTCCAAAATTATGCTAATATACACAATTGATACACAGCTTTTAATGAATCTATATAGCACTCAGTGAATTGAAAAATATGAAAAACCTTATGAAATACGCGTAAAATGCACTTAATGCATCTCTATGAAATGTAAGATGAATATCTGTGAAAAACCTGTGAACTTTGAAGTGAATAACAGCCTCAAGTACTAAAAAACATTGAATGTATCAGCAAAATGAGATCTATGCAAAATGGCATAATACCGCACTAAATGGAGCAATTACACAACCTTTACACAGATTTATAGAAATTATTCAATACATGGTTACTTTTTGGGATATGACGCCAAAAAAGCACCGGGTCCCCGGTGCCTACTATTTTTTTGCGCTTTCTGTTTCCACGTATGAAAGCGGCCCCTGATCAGTCCACGTACCTGCAAACATATTGACGGTATACTTGCAGAAATCTAATCAGGAGCCGCACAAGCACTTATGGACAGCAACGCCCACATGCTTATTATATGCGGTTGGCCATCATCGCGTCAATCGTATTATACCCTTAGATTTATTCATGACCGATACCGGCAAAGGACACTGAGAACACCTATACAATTCAAGTACATTTCAACCAATTTATCATGGTCCCTTCCTGAGATCATTTTAGGACTGAATGATATATCACACACGTTAAATGAGATGTCAAACAAAAAGAAATAATTACCAAAAATACAAAAAGTCAAGTATGGGAAAATGCACAATCAGATTTTCTTTCGTTTGCTTTCATCCTTTTAAATACCAGAAATTTCAGCGATTTGCTCAATGTACACAGCTTGTTTTATTGTAAGAATTTTCAGAACAAGAAAAAACAGTTCTTGCATGAGAAAACCCAAAAAATAATTAGTGGCTTTTATGTAAATACATAAGAGACACTAAGAAATAATGCACAAAACAGCACCCATCAACTAAGGTGTCATAAAAACTTTCAGCAAATAGCCGTTTGATACAATTAGTGTAAACAGAATAACACTCATTGAACCCAATTAAGAAAGGAGGAAACCAAATGAAAGCTATTTATCCGGAACATGCCGGCGCGACTAACAACCGTATTTTGATTACCACTGAAGAACTTAAGGGTTTTTGTGGTGGGTGTGGCCGGCGCGCTGCTATCCAGATTGGAACAGCAGCAAAAGCACGTGTCAGAGTTGGGCGGCGCGTCTTTTGGAGTGTCCCGAAAATCACCGCATTTCTTGAAAGGACAGCTGAATAATTTTTAAGAGGGCTTATGAAATGAAAGACACTATGGAACTCGTTACGATGCTCCCGATCGGATCAGTGAACGCTATATCTATGAAAGCGCTTGCAGGTAAGATGGGCCTTACGGAACGAAACCTAAGAGCCTGGATCCGGAAAGCACGTTTTGAAGGGAATGAAATCATCGGAGACAGACACGGCTACTATTTGCCGGCAACACAGGAAGAAAGCAGACGGTTTTACAACCTGTTTCATAAACGGGCATTGTGCAGCCTGGCCAGCGTATCACCTTCCTATGCAAAGGTAAAAGAGGAGAACGAAAATATACCCGGTCAAATGAATCTTTCGGATTTTATAACCTTTAAAACACTTGATGAGGAGCAAGCGGCTAAAGAAACAGAATAATGAGTAAATCAAAAACACAAAGGAAATATTCACCAGATGTGTTTGCCTGCCTCTCCGAAGAAGATACCAGCTTCGGAATGGTCTATTATTCGATGCTTCACCATGACAGCTTCATAAATCTTTCAAGCTCTGCAAAGCTCATTTATATGTATTGCCGTGTTCATAGTTCAAGCAAAATAGCACGGTCCTGCTTATATAAACATTCTGAAGAAGAAGGCTTCACATATCCTTCCGGATGCTTTGTCTTTCCAGCAAAGCATCAAAGAGTATATGGCTTTAATGACAGATCTAACTTCAGAAAGCATATGCAGGAACTTATAGATAATGGGTTCATAGAACGGTTTGAAGATAACAAGCACCGGTGGAAAGTCACAGTATACCGGTTTAGCCAGAAATGGAAGAACAACGACGGCAGCGGTTAGTTTTCGTGATGGCTATATACCACAAAAAATAGTTTTTGTGGTACTGAATACCACAAAGAGATAGCGGTAATTCATTTTGTGGTGCTGAATACCACGAAACAACCCTTACAGGCTATCTTTATGTGGTATGAGAACACCACATTATAAGAATATACCATACCTATTGGTTGTTCTTTCGGTGTCCAGCAGGTATTGATATCTGGTTTTTATGAGGTTATTAATGAGCCAATCTAAGAACACTGTTACAGAGTCTAAGGATACTACAATTGATGGACGCACTAATGAAGATATTGTTGCAGATATACAAGCCGGCAACAATGTTATGCACAACAAAGAAGTATTGTGCCGAAAGAATGAAGGTTTAGTTGCATGTTGCATTAAAGCTTATATATCATCA
>CACYBZ010000176.1 GCA_902772795.1 uncultured Ruminococcus sp.
ATTAGAAATCAATATATATGGTATCAATTCTAACAATCTTAAAACCAGTTCCATAATATAGTATAATTAACTTATTGAAAAAGAAATAAATATATGTTATACTTTAATTACCACACATATTGTAAATTATCAGACTGAAACATATATAATCGTTTTGTCGGATAATTCAACCTGTTTTTTATATTACTTTGGAAAGGAAGGTGTGTCATTGTGGCACAAAATAGTGCTATTATTGTGGTTGCAGGTATATTGGTTTTACTATGTATTTGGTTCAGCAAACGAAAGCAGGCAAGCAAGTGTGTTGTCAGTATGTTGTGTGCGTTATCGGTACTGGGCAGTGGAATTTGTCCGCTGTTCCTGGCAGGTTCTGCCAACGCTGAAACAGATACGAACTATTGTGAACAGTGTTTTGAAGTTCACCCGAACAACTCTGCGGCAGAAGACACTGTCACACTCAACGGCGTTATGCCGAAAAAGGCAAAAGCTGAAGTGACTGATGTCACGGAAAGCTTTGATGCACTCGCTCAGCAGGAAAATACGGAAAATCATGTTCTTGCTGCGTACGACATTACCATTATGAATGGTAATCGGGAATATCAGCCCAACGAAAACAATCCTGTACTTGTCGAAATTGCCAACGCTGAAATCAAAAAAGAAAATGTCAGCGTATTGTGGCATATCAAAGACGATGGTACAAAAGAGGAAATCACTGATTTTACGGCAGAAGACGGAAAAGTCCGTTTTTATGCCAAAGGGTTCAGTGTCTATGCGATTGTTGATGTGCCGTTACCCGCTTCTTCCAAAATGGATCAGGTAACCGAAGTATCGGAACTTGTTTCAGAAAGAGGTCTGAGAACAGGTTTCTATGTCTATTACGGTTACGGCAACTATTTTACCGATACCATCATCAGTGCAAACTCCGGCGGTAATGTCAATGATGGTGTTATTGCTGTCGATAATGACCTCGAAATGGCAGGCGTGTGGTATTTTGAAGAGGTCGAAAAAGATGGCAACACCTGTTACAGAATGTATACCAAGATAGACGACGTTCGGAAATACCTCTATACTACAGGTACTAACCAGAACAACAACGTCGGACTGACAGAAGATGTCACCAGGGCAGACATTCTGAAAATCGCTTCTGCGAATAATCCGCAGAATTATCCCAACTCTTTCTGTATCAAAAAATATGATACAACGGATAAATATCTGCAATATTCGACAAGCGGACATGGTATACGGTATTACAGCAGCAGTCTGACCAACGGCAGAGTAACCAACGGCAATATGATTATCCGTTTCAACTTTGCGGACGCACCGGCATTGCCCAGGGACTATTACCGTCTCAACGGTAAATCCTACGGTCTGATGAACTACACAGGTCTGACGATGGGTGATGCATTGATGGTTCCTGTAGAACAGGAAAGCAACTATCTTGACCTGATGACGATGTTTGTTAAGGAGGACACGCAGGTAAAAACATTGTATGTTTCACAGGACAGTGACATTTCTTTGTGGACATTTCAACTTCTGCCAAATACGGTCAATCAGTACTACATTTTCAATGAAAAAGACTCAGTGGTAAGATATCTGAAGTTTAACGGCAATCAGTTGGAAACGACAACCAATTTTGCCGACGCTACGGTGATAGATGTTGTCAGTAACCGTAACAACAAAGTCAGACTCACAGCAGGGGATTACTCCATATCTTTCCACGCCGACAACGACAATCACAAGAAATTTATTCTGGAGGAAACCGATGCCAACGACAAAGACCAGTGGCTTAACCTTGTCACGGTATCCGAACTGACTGAAAATGACTATGTTACCTATACCGCAGAAAAAGTAGGTGTTTCCGATGCATCGGTAACGAATGGTTCATCAGGTATTCTGTACACCAGAGTATGGAATGACGAAAACAAAGCCTATGATTTCTATGCTTTGAACTATGACGGTACACTGTTCCCCTGTTATGAACGTGGCGACCATATCATGTGGCTGGGACACAAAACGAACATTCTGTTATGGACGTTTACGGAACATTACAATTATGACGGTTCACGCAGTTTCCGTTATGACCTTTACAGTCCTTATGGTAACCATTATCTTTCACCGCAGGTGGAGAACGAACAGATATTTTCCGACACAAGAGCTTTCATCAATCTGCCCGGCAGACGTGACGGCGAATATTATACGTCCATTATTCAATGGGACGAAAAGCAGTATGCCTATACAGGTCTGGGGGTAATCACCGTACCCGACCCCGTAACAGGCGGAGAATACAAAAAAGTTATTCCCGTATCTAGAAATCAGGCATCTACTTTCTATTTTGCACAGATAGAACGTGGTACACCCAAACTTACCGAAATCAAAACCATAGACAATAATCAGTACAATATACAGATGAAAATGGTCGACTTTGAAGGCAGTATTCAACATCTGGGCTGGCAACAGAACGAGTTTCTCAATACAAGACAGGAAAGCAATGACAAATGGGCAGACAAAGGACTGCTGTCTACCGATTTGAAAGAAAACGGCTATCCCGATACAACAAGACGGACAGACGGACAGAAATCCTTACAGGAATTATTCAATCATGATGCCAGCAAAGTAACCGATGTCAACCATCTGTTTGTGGAAAGTACCTATAATTCCAGCGGTTATTTTGAATTTGACAGTTGTCAGAACTTTGCCACACTCTTACAGAGTGACGGAAGTATCGGAAATAATTTCACCGTATATAAGGAACTCGGTACGGCACAGGGCAATAAAACCACCATGAAACACGGACAGTTTTTTCCGTACAATACCATTACCCCGGGGATTTATTCTACCGATAACCCGCAGAACCTTTATGGTGCTCTGGCAATGCCAGGAGAACCAAAAACGGCTCTTTTACCCGAAAGCGACCCGAGAAAACATGAAAAACTCCATCAGGTTACCGACCATAACGGTCAGATAGTCAGCAGAGCCAACTACCATTTCGGTGTGGAACTTACCACGAGTTTTGTACAATCGCCGAACGGTAAAGACGCATGGGAGCATGATATTGTTTTTGAGTTCACAGGTGACGACGATTTCTGGTTTTATGTCGATAACGAACTTATCATTGACTTGGGCGGAGTACATTCCGCATTGGGAGGCAATGTCAACTTTGCCACAGGTCAGGTGACAGTGGGTGGTTTCCAAGACCCCGCTCACCCGAACGACAAATCAAAAGAAGTCGTAAAAACCTTTACTTTGCGTGAAATATTTGCAAACAACTACAAGGAAAGAAATCCCAAACAAGCCGATGAAACCGACGAACAATTTACGGCAAGAGTCAATCAACACTTGTCCAAGTATTTTGACGAGGGGAAAACCGTTTTCAAAGACTTCACCACCCACCAGATGCGGATTTTCTATATGGAAAGAGGTGCAGGTGCTTCCAATTTGCATATGCGTTTCAACCTCAACTATCTTAAACCCGGTCATGTGCTGATGAGAAAAGAACTTGACGGAACTGAAACACCCGATTTCAATCTGGTAGAGTATCCGTATCAGATTTTCTACACCGTAGAAGTACCCAATGAACAAGGTTCTACTACCTCTGAAGAACGTCAGCTCACCCGTATGACAGACAACGGCGGTGTTACCTATCAGAATTCCTCACAGACGGTAGATTACCGTGATACCTATATACCGCCCGACTGTACAACACAGTATAAAGACGTTTATTTCATACGACCGGGACGAGATGTGGAAATTGCGTTCCCGCCTGCTGCCACCGCATACAGGATTGTTGAATGTGGTGTCAATGAACATGTATACCAAGATGTTCTTATCAATCATAGTGGCGGACTAACTGCCTCACAAATTGATAACAGTTCAAGATACGATTACACTTCACAGTGTATTCTCATCGGAAACGGCCCCACCGCAGTATTCACCAACAAAATTTCCCTTGACGCACTGCGGACATTGAGTTTCAAGAAATTCCTGTATGACGAAGAGGATAGACTGTTGACGGAAGAAGAAGACGGTACAACTTTCAAATTCCGTTTATATCTTTCCAACGGTGCAGAAGATACGCTCAGACTTGCCCGTTTCCATGACTATTATGTAAAAAGTCCGAACGGAAAAATCTGTCGTTGGGATATCAGCATTCAGAAACTGGTGGAAACGGATAAAACCGACTATGCAACGCTTACCGACGAGGAAAAAGAACAGCTTACCTTTGAAACTTCGTCAGAAGGCGAAATCAGCCGTATACCGACAGGCTATACCGTAAAAGTACCCAACATTCCCAGGGCAACGAAATTCAAGGTAGAAGAACGTGAACTGGAAATTCCCAACGGTTACCATCTGAAAGGATATGAGTGTGCCAAAGACGGTACAACACCTACCTACAAGGTGGAAAGTGAAAGCACCCCCAATGTCGGCTGGATAACTGACGCAGCAGAACCTTTTGTCAATATCAGCAATAAACGTGGTATCGGTCTGGAGGCACTGAAAAAATGGTCAGATAAAGATTTCGCTTCCTCACATGACACCATTTATACCGCTGTTTATCTCAAAGAAGGAAATGGCAATAACATCACATACCGTTTGTTGCCCGATTCCGTCAAACAGATAAAGCACCCTGATACCGCTGTACGATACTTTTTCGACAGACTGCAAACAGGAAAAACCATTGCCGACTATTATATATTTGAAGTTGAAGTGACAGACCCTGTTCTGGACAACAACGGCAATTTAGTCAGCTATGACAACAGCAAGGTAAAACGCTTAAATGAAAACGATGTCACCGAAATTTCGGCAAAATCCCGAATTACGCAGAACGTACAGACATATGAATATGTTGTCAGTTATGAAATGGGAGAGCCGAGAAATTCCACGCCAAATATTGAATCAGGCAATGTCCGTACCGATATTATCACCGATACCCGTAAAGAGGGTATCAACATTGCTCTTTATGAAATGAATGCCGAGAACAATCACGATGTACCGCTTGCCGACGGTGATTTCACACTGACAAAAGGAGAAGAGTTGCTCGGATACTTTACCTCCGACGAAACAGGAAAAATCACGATATTCTATGATTTCGAAGTCGATGCGGAATACACACTGACGGAAACTTTAACACCCAACGGTTATGTCGGTCTGCCACAAGCAGTAAAATTCAAGATACACGATGAAAATGATACTGCGGGAAACAGAATCCGTAAACTGGTTATCACAAGCGGAAATGATAGTTCCAATGTTGTGGGAAACTGGGAAGTTGCCACAAATCACCCTGACCAGACGATTATTGCTACACTGGATATCTTCAATATGCCGTTCAGACTTACTGCAAAGAAAGTTGACGGTATAAGCGGTGCTCCTCTGCCGGGGGCGGTATTTGCCCTTTACCGCAGTGTTGTAGGTTTTTCAGGCGAAGTCAAAGACTTTTATCCTATGGAAGATTATGAAGAACTGGTCTGTGACCAGAACGGCATCATTCCTAAAATAGACAGCTCTTTGCCTAAGGGAAGATATTATCTCAACGAAGTTTCTGCTCCCGACGGTTATATCAAGCACGACGAAGATATTATTTTCCGTATTACCGACAAAGGTGAGGTATACATTGATTCCAAACATCAGAATTATCTTCAGCTGATTACCGACGAAAACAGGTATGTTATCACGATTCCTGACGCTCATTCCAATGTTCTCACGCTGACTCATAAAGTCAATGCGGATAACGTCAACAAGGCACTTAAACTGGAAACAATGGGTGTTGCCAACAAAGATGTCTTTGAAGTACAGATGGGTACAAGATACATGTATTCGGGCGGTGAAAACCCCGTGGAAGTACCACGAACCCAAAATTTCACCCGAAAATCACCGAATACTACCTACATTCAGAACAATCCCGATTATGCTGACCAGACACCAATTACCAGCTATACCAAAAAGACGGATATCATTCAGCAGGCAAGAGAACTCGTGGAGTGGAATCCCAAACCGTCAGAAAAGAAAAACAATCGTTCGATAGACGCTCAGGACTATACGCCTATACAGGCATATTATGAATGGAGCGATACCTCCCAACAGCTTGACCGAAACGGCGAAAAGTACAGTACACCTGTCATGTCCGCTACAAACAAAGGAACAGGTGTACCGCAGACTGACGGTACAGTAGCTTTGCTCTATGACCAGACCGCAACTTTTATCAATCAGTTCCCCTCCATTATCTGTAAAGCTATCGAACATGACGAATGTGATGAAAAGCCTCTTCTGAAATTCCAGTTAAAAAGTAATTTACAGGCATTCAAATCCGTCAACGATGCCACTACAGGTATAGCACAGCTTTACCACAATATTGTAGAGGGAGAAGAAGAAAAAACACCGCTCGAAAGAAAGCACAATCAATTCTATACGGCAACCGTCGATATAGAAGGTATGACATTCAACAAACAGCTCAGATCCACTTACGATGTTGTCGACAGGTACGGTGGCGGTGAGTTTACTCTTGACGGTCAGCAATATCCTGTAGATGAACAAGGTAACATTACCGTTGTTGACGAGAATATGTCCATTACTTACGAACACACCATCAAGACAGGCAGTGTCACCATCAGCAAGAAGCTGGACGGTGTTGTGAGTGATAAGGATACGCAGGAAAAAAAGAAAGCCTATACCTTCAGAATAGCCTACAGGAATCTGTTCGGCTATCATAATCCCGACAGTTCTATTGACGAAGAACCCTGGACATATGCCGATGGTCTTTACGGCACGCTTTCGGGAAAAGATGAAAATGACAGAGATTACACCACAGACAACAATATTGTTTCCGCAACAGGTGGCCAGTTTACCCTGGTAGCGGGTTCATCTGTCACCTTTGACGGCATTCCCGTAGGAACTATATTGCGTGTCGAAGAAATTTCCGAATTTATTGGTTCGGGTGATGAAAGAATGGAATCCCGTGTCAGTCAGGTTATTTTTTCAGGCGTTGTCTGTGAGGGCAATCTTGCAGAGGAGAACCAAAAAGACTACACAGGCGAAAACAGTAAAACAGACCTTTTCCTGGATACCCAGACCGTTCAGGACGGCGATGACACCAGAACGAAAGTCATTATTAACACAGGTACGTATCAGATGACAGACAATGCTGACTGGCTCTATGAAGTACACAATACCTATGGTGCAACACCTGTACTGTACAGATATATTGACCGTCATATTGTCAATGGCAAGCCGACAGATTTGCGTGACAATTACACCTATTTCACCAAGAATGTTACCGTAAACTATGATGATATCAACAGCGACGGAACACTGAAAGCCAATGCCAAGACAAGTATCTGTGATTTTGCCCCGAAAATCATGAATGTATTGTGTAACTACGATATCACATATAATGCAGAAAGCAATACTGATGGTATCTATTACGTCAATCAGAACACATTCTACCGAAACAGCATAACACAGCCCTCGTCAGACGAAGAAAAGAAAAGCCAGTTTTCCTTGTGTGACGTTACCGAAGAACTGGAAACTCTCCTTGATGCTATGTGCAGCCAGAACAGTGCAACAAACTATGCTATGCTGAAAGATGACTGTAAATCTTTCAAAAGTCCACAGGTACAAGGCTATGCCAAAAACGATGTCATCGGACTGAAACAGGCATTGAAGAGTATTGTTGATGAAACTGTCAGTGCAAAAGGCATTACACTGAAACAAGAAGCATTGGAAGCATTGTATACAGCATTGAAAGAAGTTTTCTATTATCGGAATGACCATTTCTATATTGTCATGGCAACCTATGCCAACACACTGCGACAGTATGATGTCGATATCCAGCTGGTTGTACCGAATGCACTGAATCCCACAACCAAAGCATTCAGCGAACAACGGGAAATCAATATTGATTCTGTGGTGCATAAAACGGGAGATTATGTACACATCAGATATAAAGTACCGTTCAACGGCATTACCAACCTTTCCAACACCAACCATGCCGACGGTGGACTGAACATCGGTATTATCAATGCGTTGAATCTGTCCGCCAACTGTAAGGAACTTTATCACATCACCACCGCCGAAAACAGGGAACTGTATTTCGGTTACTGGGAAAGAGTTGTCAGTTATCATGACGGCAACTCCACACAGACGACCTATACCCCTGTTTCCACGAACTTCAATTATCATTACCGTGTCAATGACCACGTTACGATAAGAGCGGTCTATCAGGAAGCCAGAAAAGGTGGTACAGAAACTGATGATAACCGAAAGCGTTATGCTCCGGGCGTAGAGTTTGGCAACGAAGAGGATTTTGTTCCGTTCGATACCGATAAAAACAGGACGATTGAAAGACTATACACCCCCTTGCAGAAACGCACCCGTACCATTTACTGGGAAGAAGAAAACGGTGTCAGAAAATACAAGGATATTTATAATCAGTACACCATACCCGAAGAAAAAATAACGGGTCTGAAAAACTATGATGACAGATTCTATCAGGAAACTTATGATGCCAAATACGGCAAGGACGTGGTAAAAATCCTGATTGATGTGGAACAGGACTGGCACGACGTTGCTTTGAATGATACGGGTTCTTATCTGACGGTCAACGGTACGACAACGGAAAGTTATTCTGTCGATGAAGAAAGAGAACTTTACCAAGTGTCTTACATGGTTCCCAACGAACGGGAACAGGTAGGGTATTCCGCTTCAGCCACAGACAGAACCTATAACACTTATTCCGTACAGACGGAAGACGGTGTACAGGAAAGAACACGTGTGGATATTGTTTTCGGCGGAGTAGGTTCAGCGGATTCCGATACCAATATTGAACAGGTAGGCTATGTTCTCTTTCAAAGTCCGAAGGACGATAATGCGAACTATGGCAATGCTTCTGCGTTCCGTGAGGCTATCTTAAACGATACAGCGTTAAGAGAGAAGCTTTATAATGTCTCGGATACAGCAGAAAATGACAGAACAGGTTCAGACAGTATCAAAGATTTCCAAGGTGGTTACAATGTCAAAATGAATATGACAAAAGTCACCATGCACACAGGTACTGCTGAAACTGACACAAGCGGTGTGGTTCTGACCAATAAAAACAGGGTGAATATTGTTTTTGATATTCCCAACAACGAAAGTACCAGAAAAAGTTTCTTTACCTGTTATACGGTAATGAAAATGAAAATCAAAGGCGAAGATAATTCTGAACACAGTTTTTATCGGGTGTCACCCACTCC
>CACYBZ010000177.1 GCA_902772795.1 uncultured Ruminococcus sp.
AATCGATTAGAGGGGCATTTGCGGCGATATTTTGTATTCCATAGGATGTCTTCATTTTGACCTGCTATTTACAAGCAGGAAAAAGGGCGTGTTAATTGAGGGGTAGTCAATTCCCCTGTACGCCGACCGGCAACGCCGATCGGGGATTTAGCGTAATGCTCCTGTGTTAATGACGCACTCCACAAGATAATCTAACTCCATAAATTGGGGGATTATTGCGGGTTTTGTGTGTTAATGGGTGTATGAATCAGAGATTTTTTGTATACCGGAAGGAAAAATAGAACAAACGAAGATTGAGAAAAAATTTATGTCCGCTTTCTTATGCTAATTTGTTAAGTAAATCCCTGAATCCGTGAAAGTGGAAAATAGAGTAAGTTGAAAACGACGTAAATCAGGGAATTGTAAGCCCAAAAATAATAATCTGATATTCACCCAAAAGGTGAGAGAAAAAGCTATGAAAAAAGTGCCTTTTCTGGTATAATGGAAGTAACAAACAGGAAAGGCTTGAACAGCAAAATGTCACATCAGAAAATCATCTATCGGCTGACAGACAAGAGAATACCAGCGGCATCCGGAATCGGTATAGTAGGAGATATTTTGGAGAGAGCAGGGTTCGCAGAACGATTCCGTGATGTAAAATTAGCCGAAAAAAGATCACGAAAACAAATTGACGCTGGTGCAGTTATGACAACATTTATTGCTCTGCTTTGCATGGGAAAGCCAGATTTTGAATGTGTCCGTGAATTTCAGAATGACGCTGCCTATTATCAGAATGCGCTCCATCTCAACAAAGGATTTCCATCGTCTGCGACATTGCGTCAGAGGATGGATGAAATCGGAAGCAAGCTGAGAACCAAGTTGCTTGATTTCAATACGGATTTGCTCAGGAAAAACCAAATACAACCGACACCGTTGAAAATCGGTATGGTTCCTGTGAATATGGATGTTACACCGATGGATAATTCCAATACGCAAAAAGAAGGCATAGGGTGGACATACAAGAAATTTGACGGTTACGCGCCTATGATGGCTTATATCGGAACGGAGGGATATCTTGTCAATACGGAACTGCGATCAGGCAATCAGCATTGCCAGAACGGTACCCCTGATTTCCTGTGCCAGACGATTGATCTTTGCAGAAAGATAACAGATCAACCGCTTCTTTTCAGGCTGGATTCCGGAAATGACGCTGCTGAAAATGTAGGTATCATGCTGAACAAAGGCGTTTACTATGTGATCAAACGCAATTTGCGCAAGGAAGACAGAGACGAATGGGCTTCAAATATCCGTTCATGGTGTAAAAACATTACCTACCCCAGAGAGGGAAAAACGGTTTATGTCGGCAGCACATTCAAGGATATTCATTACATTTCCGAATCCGGTGAAGAAAGCACGATTCGCAATCGTATTGTCTACGAGATGACGGAACGCACATCCCTGTCCAACGGGCAATTGCTTATGTTACCTGATGTCGAAATCAATATGTTCTGGACGAATCTTGGTGACAGTGATGAGGATATTATTGCCATCTACCATGCTCACGGTGAATGTGAGCAGTTTCATAGTGAAATCAAAACAGATATGGGAGTAGAGCGTCTTCCGTCCGGTAAATTTGACACCAATGAACTGGTTCTTGAACTGACTGTGATTGCCTACAATATTCTTCGCATGATTGGTCAGGAGGCTGTCCGTCAAGGCAATGCTCCCGCAAAGCGTATTGTTTCAAGAAAACGAGTTCGCACCGTCATTCAAAACCTCATTCATTTTGCGGGACTTATTACTCAGCACGCAAGACAATTACTTCTTTCTATCAGCCGATCTAACGCTTGGGCTAATTGCTTTATCGCACTCACCAGACAGTTCTGTTTTGCTTGAATTTCACGGATTCAGGTAAATCCACAAGAAAACTATAAACCGGAAATTTATGTATATAAAATATTTTTATATTGACTTCTCAACATATATGTGGTACAATATCAGTGCGAAAGGATGGTGGTTATTATAGCCTTCTCTTATAAACCGTTATGGAAACTTTTGATTGACAAGGAAATGACAAAAAAGCAGCTTATGAAGGCGACGGGTATTTCAAAGTCAACTATGGATAAAATGGGGCGCGGTGAACAGGTCTCTATGGATATCATAGACCGGATTTGCAATTATTTCAACTGTAGAGTTGAAGATATTATTTCTCATATAGCAGAAACGGGGTGTGAAAAATGAGAGAACAAAAAATTCTTTGTAATGGTTCATTGCATCTGTTCTGTGGTGACGCTCTTGAATTGTATGATAAATGGGAAACTCCAACGGTCATAATTTCGGATGGCCCCTATGGAGTCAACGGTTTTCCCGGTGATTTGGTTACCCCAAATGGACTTGATAAATGGTATGAACCACATATAAAAAAGTGGAGCGAACTTGCAACGCCATTAACTACATTATGGTTTTGGAATACAGAGGTCGGATGGGCTACAGTTCACCCAATTTTAGAAAAATACGGTTGGTCATATGTTTCTTGCTGCATATGGGATAAGGGGATGAGTCATGTTGCTGGGAACACAAACACAAAAACCATAAGACACTTACCAGTTGTTACTGAAGTTTGCGTTCAGTATGTCAAGAAGCCATTCTTCAAGGTTGGAGATGTTGAAATGACAATGAAGGAATGGCTTCGCTATGAATGGGGACGCACTGGCATTCCATTTTCGAAAACGAATGAGGTTTGTGGTGTAAAAGATGCCGCTACAAGAAAATACTTTACAAAGTGTCATTTGTGGTATATGCCCCCCGCTGATGCATTTGAAAAATTAGCAGCATACGCAAACGAACACGGCGAGGACAGCGGAAAGCCCTATTTCTCAATGAATGGAAAAACGCCTATTACAAAGGACGAATGGGGATTATTGCGTTCAAAATTTAATTGTCCGATTGGTGTTACAAATGTATGGCAAGTTCCGCAATTACGAAATGGTGAACGAATAAAGATAAATCAAAAAGCAGTCCATCTAAATCAAAAACCCCTCGCCCTTATCAAAAGAATTATAGAAATGACTTCAGACAAAAGTGATACTGTATGGGATCCGTTTGCTGGTTTATTTACAACAGCAGTTGCTTCTTATGAACTAGAAAGAAAATGCTATTGTGCAGAGCTGAGTAACGATATATATAACTATGGATTGATGCGGGTCGAAAAACGCTCACAAAATGGTTTGCAATGCACTTTCTAGCAATTCGTCATTGTTAGAAGAAAGTATTGTACTCCATTGCTTTATAGTTTTACCGTGGAAGATTGTATTTAATACTCGCGTTTTAAAGGCCTCAATATCTTCATGCTCAATTCGGTCGATTTTTGCATAGTTGGTATCAAGCCTATATACAAATTGCCCGTATAGTGTACGCAATAAACGCTGATATTCTGGAGCAGGGCTGTATCTTCTTCCATTTTCTCCCCACGTTTCCACAACAGCTATAGCATCGGTTAAGCTACACTTGTCCCGTTGCAACTTATATCCGTTAGTATTAGTTTGCTGTAAATTTACCGTCCGTTCCGAGGTATCCTCCGGTTCAAACACAAGATAATCCGGTGGTCTATGGTAATGTAAATCTCTAGCTTCAGCAACACTTTTTCCACTTACAACAAGAACGTCAATTATTTGTGGCTTTCCCCAAATAACATTTTCTGGTAGCCAAGCAATCAAAGCCATATCAATGTTATTATCCTTGAAAATTGTCACACTATCTTTAAATCGCGCCGTTATTTCAGTAGCAAAAGGAAACCAAGCCTTAATTTCAATTCCAGGGTTTGGGATAACCATTTCACTTTGAAACAAAGCATCCGGAAAACCTGGGTCTTGCCTTATCCATGTTCCCATGTTGTTCCAGTCATGTTCATTTAATAAGTCCACCGTAGAGAATTCAATCATATTTCCTAAAAGCGGAGATAGTTTAGAAATTACTTTTGCAAGATTCTTTGCATAAGCAAGTGATGGTGGACGTTTGATATCAAGCACATCAATCAAATGGCTGTCTAGTGCCATTAACTCCTGCTTTGCAGCTGAAAGTATCTCTGAATAATCCATTAAAATCGCTCCTTCTTTGTATAATACACTAATTATATTATGATATCACAGAAAAAGTAAAGTTTCAACAATTTTTCTAGCTTGCTCGTCTTAAAAAATAGGGTAGAACCCTTGTTAGTCCCCAAATAGTCCCCATTTTGCCAATTCTGGCAAAACAATAATCCTGAGAAACGCCTGAAATACGGCATTTCTCAGGAAAATCGTTGG